>JAGWUW010000395.1 GCA_028868235.1 Betaproteobacteria bacterium
TTCCGCGTGTACTCCGGCGTTGTGAACTCCGGCGATACCGTGCTGAACTCGGTCAAGAACCGCAAGGAACGTTTCGGCCGCATCCTGCAGATGCACGCCAACCAACGCGAAGAAATCAAGGAAGTGCTGGCCGGCGACATCGCCGCCGCCGTCGGTCTGAAGGAAACCACGACCGGTGAAACCCTGTGCGATCCGGACAACTTCATCATCCTCGAGCGCATGGAGTTCCCCGAGCCGGTGATTCACGTTGCCGTCGAGCCGAAGACCAAGGCCGACCAGGAAAAGATGGGTATCGCCCTGAACCGTCTGGCTCAGGAAGATCCGTCCTTCCGCGTTCGCACCGACGAAGAGTCGGGTCAGACCATCATCTCCGGCATGGGCGAGCTGCACCTGGAAATTCTGGTCGACCGCATGAAGCGCGAGTTCAACGTCGAAGCCAACGTCGGCGCGCCGCAGGTTGCCTACCGCGAAGCCATCCGCAAGGGTGTCGAGCAGGAAGGCAAGTTCGCCAAGCAGTCCGGCGGTCGCGGCCAGTACGGTCACGTGTGGATCAAGCTGGAGCCGAACGAAACCGGCAAGGGCTACGAGTTCGTCGATGCCGTCAAGGGCGGTTCCGTGCCGCGCGAATTCATCCCGGCGGTCGACAAGGGCATCCAGGAAACCCTGCCGAACGGCGTGCTCGCCGGCTTCCCGGTCGTGGACGTCAAGGTCACCTTGTTCGACGGTTCGTACCACGACGTCGACTCGAACGAAAACGCCTTCAAGATGGCCGCCTCGATGGCCTTCAAGGACGCCATGCGCAAGGCCAGTCCGGTTCTGCTGGAGCCGATGATGGCCGTCGAGGTCGAGACCCCGGAAGACTACATGGGCAACGTCATGGGCGATCTGTCGAGCCGTCGCGGCATCGTGCAGGGCATGGAAGACCAGATCGGCGGCATCAAGCTGATCCGGGCCGAGGTGCCGCTTGCCGAGATGTTCGGCTATTCGACGACGCTGCGCTCGCTGTCGCAGGGCCGGGCGACTTACAGCATGGAATTCAAGCACTACGCCGAAGCGCCGAAGAACGTCGCTGAAGCTGTCATCAACAAGAAATAACTTTTATAACTGTTGGAGAAAATAGCATGGCAAAGGCAAAATTTGAGCGGACCAAACCGCACGTAAACGTAGGAACGATTGGACACGTTGACCACGGCAAGACCACGCTGACGGCGGCGATCACCACGGTGCTATCGACCAAGTTCGGTGGCGAAGCCAAAGCCTACGACCAGATTGACGCAGCCCCGGAAGAAAAGGCACGCGGCATCACCATCAACACCGCGCACGTCGAATACGAAACCGAAACCCGTCACTACGCCCACGTTGACTGCCCGGGCCACGCCGACTACGTCAAGAACATGATCACCGGTGCTGCCCAGATGGACGGTGCGATTCTGGTCTGTTCCGCCGCTGACGGCCCGATGCCGCAAACCCGCGAACACATCCTGCTCGCCCGCCAAGTGGGCGTGCCGTACGTTCTCGTGTTCATGAACAAGTGCGACATGGTTGACGACGCCGAACTGCTCGAGCTGGTCGAAATGGAACTGCGCGAGCTGCTCTCCAAGTACGACTTCCCGGGCGACGACACCCCGATCATCCACGGCTCTGCACTCAAGGCCCTGGAAGGCGACCAGTCCGAAATCGGCGAGCCGTCCATCTTCCGCCTGGCTGATGCCCTGGACTCCTACATCCCGACCCCGGAACGCGCTGTCGACATGCCGTTCCTGATGCCGGTCGAAGACGTCTTCTCCATCTCCGGTCGCGGCACCGTTGTTACCGGTCGTGTCGAGCGCGGCATCGTCAAGGTTGGCGAAGAAATCGAAATCGTCGGTATCCGCCCGACCCAAAAGACCACCTGTACCGGTGTCGAAATGTTCCGCAAGCTGCTCGACCAAGGTCAAGCCGGCGACAACATCGGCGCCCTGCTGCGTGGCACCAAGCGTGAAGACGTCGAGCGTGGTCAAGTCCTGTGCAAGCCGGGCTCCATCACCCCGCACACCCACTTCACGGGCGAAGTGTATGTTCTGTCCAAGGACGAAGGTGGTCGTCACACCCCGTTCTTCAATAACTACCGTCCGCAGTTCTACTTCCGTACCACGGACGTGACCGGTTCCATCAGCCTGCCGGAAGGCACCGAGATGGTCATGCCGGGCGACAACGTCTCCATGACCGTGAAGCTGATTGCGCCGATCGCCATGGAAGAAGGTCTGCGTTTCGCCATCCGTGAAGGCGGTCGTACCGTCGGCGCCGGTGTGGTTGCAAAGGTTATCGAGTAATATTCGTTCGGGTGCGGCGCATGGTGTGCCGCACCGTCTGCTCTTTGGGAAATAAAATGCAAAACCAAAAAATCCGTATCCGCCTCAAGGCTTTTGACTACAAACTTATCGATCAGTCTGCTCTTGAGATCGTGGATACCGCAAAGCGCACCGGTGCTGTTGTGCGTGGCCCTGTGCCGCTGCCGACCCGTATTGAGCGTTTTGACCTCCTCCGTTCCCCGCACGTCAACAAGACCTCTCGCGACCAGTTCGAGATTCGTACCCATCTGCGTCTGATGGATATCGTTGATCCGACTGACAAAACCGTTGATGCACTGATGAAGCTGGACCTACCAGCTGGCGTCGACGTCGAAATCAAGTTGCAGTAAGAGAAGTATTGCGGATATAATCATCCGTTTTTCGGGGGTGGCTAGTCATAGCTGCCCAGTTTTGCTTTTACATCAGCCGGCCAATCGTAGCCGGTGATGAGGAGAATAACCATGAG
>JAGWUW010000396.1 GCA_028868235.1 Betaproteobacteria bacterium
CCAGCCGATCATGTAGAGGCCGATCGCCGCTGCCATGATTGTGAGGATCTTGGCCAGCCGGCGCGGGTAAAGCGGCATGTCAGGCTTGTTGGGCTGGACGACGAGCTGCAGGTAGAACTGCTGGCGTTGCGCCTCAGCCCGGGCCTGCTCCAGCGAGGCTTCCGATGCGGCGAGCATCTGGGCGGAGAATTCCTGTTCCATCGCCAGCTTTTCGTAAGCTGTCAGCTTCGACGCGATGCCGTTCCGCGTGCCCACGGCTCGCCCGGTCTGCAAAGTGATTTGCCGGTCTATCGTCTGGATTCGCGTGCGCAGCGCAGGGATCGACGGATTGCGCGGAGCGACACGCTGCATCAGGTCAAGTTCGGCCTGCAGCGAAACCCGCTCGGCAATCAGCAGGTTCACCACCTCCAGAACACCGGTTGCCTGCTTGGCGGGATCGAGCAGTTCGTTGCGGTTACGGTATTCGGCGATGGCAAGGCGCGCGCTGCGGACCCGGTTCTGCGCTTCCACCACCCGGCGCTCGGCTTCGGAAACGGCCGTGACCCGCGCCGTTTCGTTCAGCTGGTTGACCAGGTTTTCGCTGGCCTTCAGAAGCTCGCGGTTGATTGTCAGCGCGTCTTCGGGGGTGAAGGCCCGGACCGACAGGATCGCCAGCCCCGATTCGGAATCGGTATGGGCGTCGACCATGTCGCCATAGTAGCGGTAAAGGTTCTCGAACAGATCGCGGCGCCACGGTGACGGGAAGCGCGAAAGCAGGTCAGCCTCGTCGCGCTGGTACTTCTTGCGGACGTCGATCTTCTTGTTCAGCAGTTCGAGCGAATTGCGCGACTTGATGAAGCTGATGACCTCGTTTGTCTGCTCCTGGCCGATCGACAGCCCAGAGGTCTGGATCAGGTTGGCAAGCGTCGAAACCTGCGGCGTCTGGCGCGACTGACTCTTGACGATAAAGCGCGATTCGGAAACGTATTGATCCGAAGCGAACAGCCCATAATAGATGATGGCGAGGAACGTGGGCAGTACGACGAATGCCAGAAACCACTTGTTCTTCGTCAATGCCGACATTTTCTTCATCAATATCGCCTTGCGCTTGCACCTGTTCCGGATACATTTTTCCGAAAACTGCAGACTTTAACAAATTCCCGATCAGATCGATCAAACTGCCTGAAGCACCTAACAAAAACACCCATCGGCACGTTGCAGTCGCGCCCTGATAGGCGCAACCGTGCTGCTTGCCAACTCCTGCGCCGCCCAATCACCGGCGGCAGATTAACCTTGCATTGACCATCACGGAACGCCTTTGGTGCGGCGGGAAACGGTCAGCCCCGCCGGGTCAGCATGGTGAACCCGGAGAGGTGCGACAACTGCGGCAGGGGCACGTTTGCATCGCCGACATGGACGACCGGCGAGACCTTTCCGCGCCAGGCAATGCCCATGACCTGCATCGTGTTGTAAAGTCCGGTGCTCCACCCGGCCTCGGCCATCGCGGCCAACCCTGCGGCCACATAGGGGCTCGTCAGGTCATGGAACATGATGCAGGCATCCTCGGCCATGGTTCTTGCCACCGCTTCGGCATCGCGCCGCGGAGCAGGCCCTTCGTGATATCCGTCGATGAACGCAAAGGAATAGGGCTCGTCACCCGTGGCACGGACCGCATCGACGACGCCCGGCGAATAGCCGGGCCACAAAGCAAAGCTGCCCGGCCCGCCGACCCGGTTCAGGCTGTCGGTCACTGCATCGATATGGTGATCGTCGCCCAGCGCGGGATCGACCACGTCAAGCCGCAGGCCCGCCTTGACGAGATGCGCAGTCGACCAGGCATAGTGGCAGCCAACCTCGATCCCGCGCCGGCCGGCAAACGGCAGCGCGTTGTTGTAGAGCAATTCCGCTTCCTCAACCGAAATCGCCCCGGTGTTGGGCTGGCGCCGCGCCCGTGTATCGCTGCGCCAGATATGCGGGACCTGCCGACGCAGGTAAATCCAGTCGATCACCGACAAATCGCGCGCCACAAGTTCCGGGAAACAATCGAGCAGGTCGGCGCGCTGCAAACCCGGAGCGTGATAGTCGTACCGGTTGGTGGGCAAGTTGTTGGACGTGCTTTCCGGCTTAATCGCGAGCCGGCCGGTGTAGTCGATGTAGTGGAGGTATGGCCGGGTTTGCCCTGACAGCAAATAGTTGTCGAAGTACTGATCGACCGCCTTTCGCGCGCCGTCCCAATGCCCGAAATCGTCGACTAGCAGCACCCCCTTTTCAACCAGGCGCGGAAACAGGACCTCAAGTTCGACAAGGGTGCTGTCGTAAAAGTCCGTGTCGAGCCGCAGCAATGCAATTTCGCCTACCGGGGTTTCATGGATTGTCTCTCTGACATCGCCGATCACGAAATTGACAAGCGCGGGATCGTATCCGGTTCGCGAAACATTTTCACGCACTTCGTCGAGTCCCGCATAGGCCCAGACAAGTTCAGTTTCGCGCCGATCAACCGATTCCGACATTAGCGCTTCAGCCGTTGCGCCGTCTCGATCAATGTCGATTGCGCCCGGTTCGGTCATCCCCGAAAAGGTATCGAACAGCCACATTCGCCGATTGGCGATACCGAAATGCTGCAGCGTCATCATGGCGATCATCGAAGATCCGCCCTTCCAGACACCACACTCCACGAAATCGCCGGGGAGGAAATTCTGGTGGATGTACCGGATCGAGCGAAACAGCGCGAGGCCCCGCTCAAACGAGGTCATCGTGTAGGGGCTGCACGCGTCCCAGATTGCGCCAAATGCCTT
>JAGWUW010000029.1 GCA_028868235.1 Betaproteobacteria bacterium
GAGGACATGGTCGGCTTGACGATGCACGGGTAGCCGATGCCGCCGTCGATGGCGGCCTGCAGTTCGGCCAGCGAATCGGCGAACTTGTAGGGCGAGGTGGGCAGGCCGAGTTCTTCGGCAGCCAGGCGACGGATGCCTTCGCGGTTCATGGTCAGCTTGGTGGCGCGGGCGGTCGGGATGACCTCGGCTAGTCCTTCCTTTTCGATCTCGACCAGCATGTCGGTGGCGATGGCTTCGATTTCCGGCACGATCAGGTGCGGCTTCTCCTGCTCGACCAGGCGACGCAGGGCAGCGCCGTCGGTCATTGAAATGACGTGGGCGCGATGAGCGACCTGATGACCGGGGGCGTCTTTGTAGCGGTCGACTGCGATGACCTCGACCCCAAGGCGCTGCAGGGCGATGATCACTTCCTTGCCGAGTTCGCCGGCGCCAAGCAGCATGACGCGCAGGGCTGAAGGGGAGAGCGGAGTGCCGATTTTCATGAAATGTCCTTGCCGGGCAATAAGCGGAAACGGGCGAATTTAGGCGCCGGGGGCGACAGCGTCAAGCTGCGCCGGGGTGATGAGTGCGCTGCTTTATAATGCCGGCCATGCGAGCCCGTGACCTCCCTTCCGCCATCGAGCGCTTCCTGCTGTCGCCGTTCAGCCTGCTGCTGGCCGTGTTGATCGCCTTCGTACTGAACGCCTACAGCCTGCCACTGACTGACGTGGACGAGGGCGCCTTTTCGGAAGCGACGCGCGAAATGATGGCGCGCGGCAATCTGGTCTCGCCTACCTTGAATGACGCACCGCGCCACGACAAACCTATCTTGATCTACTGGGCGCAGGCCGTTTCGGTCGGCGCGCTTGGCGTCAGCGAAATCGGCTTCCGCTTGCCGTCCATCGTATTTGCCGTACTGTGGATGCTCGCGCTCTACCGTTTCTGTGCCCGCCACACTGACCGGCGAACAGCACAGGTGGCATCGCTGGTCATGGCCCTGTCGCTGGCCGTCGGATTCGTCGCCAAGGCGGCAATTTCCGACGCCTTGCTCAACCTGTTCATCGCCTTGTCGATGTTCGGTGTCTACGATTATTTCTGCGCTGTGCGCGACGGCAGAGGCGACGGATTGACGCGGCGCCTGCTGTTCTACACTTACGCCATGCTCGGCCTCGGCTTTTTAACCAAGGGGCCGGTTGCCGTCTTCTTTCCGCTTGTTGTCAGCGGAGTGTTCTTTGTTTCGGCCGGTGCCTGGCGGGCCTGGCTGCGCGCCATCTTCTTCTGGCCGGGCTGGTTGATCTTCCTGGCCATCGTCGTACCTTGGCACGTGGCGGTTTATCTCGACCAGGGCGATGCCTTCTTCCGAGGCTTCTACCTCAAGCACAACGTTAATCGCTATTCCAACACCTTCGAAGGTCACGGTGGCAAGTGGTACTACTATCTGCTTGTCCTGCCCTTCGTGCTGATGCCCTTTTTCGGCTGGCTGCTGGCCATCGTCGGCAAGCTGCTTGGCCGGCTGCGCCGCGTGCCACTCGGTACGATGTGCAGCGAAGGCTTGATCGAGCGTTTCCTGCTCATTTGGTTCGTCGTTGTGTTCGCCTTCTTCTCGTTTTCCGGCACGCAACTGCCGCATTATCTGCTCTACGGCTGCACGCCAGTGTTCGTCCTGCTGGCTATATATCGGCCGGATTTCGAGCGGCGCTGGCTGGTTTACCTGCCCTTGATTCTCTTCGCACTGATCTTGGCGGCCCTGCCGGAGGTTCTCGTCTTCGCCGCCGACAAAGCCGGCAAGCCGTTCGAGAAAACCCTGCTCGAAGGTCTGGTACTGGCCTTTTCCGACCAGGCGCGCTGGCTGCTTCCACTGCTGGCGGTAGTTTCCATCGGGCTGGCGCTGTGGCGTGCCTTGCCTGTCTGGCAGGGCTTGGTGCTGGCTGCTCTGCTACAGGCGGTGCTGGTTTCCGCGGTGATCGCTCCGCGCGTTATCGGCGTCACTCAGGGGCCGATCCGCGAGGCCGCGAAGGTGGCCAAGGAGGCGGGCGGAACGGTCGTCGCCTGGCGCATCATTATGCCCAGCTTTAGTGTCTATCGGCAGGCTGCGACGCCGACGCGTGTGCCGGTCGAGGGCGAACTGGTCCTCACTCGTACCGACCGTCAGCCTGAAGTCCAGGCCTTGCTGGCTCCGGGACTGCGCATGAAGAACCTTTACCAGAAGAGCTTTGTCACACTGGCCCGTGTCGAACGGGGGGGGCAGCCGTGAAGGATGAAGCGCTGTACGCCCGGCATCCATGGTTCGATGCCGGGGTCCTGGTGACCTGTCTGGTGCTGGCCGTAGCGCTGCTCGGTGTGTGGCAGAGCAATAGCTGGCAGGGGGGGTTCTTCATCGGTCAAGCTGCCGGCAGGCATTTGCCGCCGGTGCTCTGGGAGTCGTTGACGACGCTGGGCGACGCGCGTGTACAACTGGCCCTGATGCTGCCCTTCTGCCTGCGCTACCCGCGGGTATTCTGGGCGCTGTTTCTCGGCGCCTTGCTCGCCGGAGCGGTAAGCCGTGGGTTCAAGACGGCCGTTCCCTTGCCCCGTCCGGCCGCGGTGATCGATGCGGCGCAGATCACCATTATCGGTGCCAAGCTGATGGCGCACAGCTTTCCTTCCGGGCATACGGTGTCGGCTTTTTCTTTCGTCGTCGCCTGGCTTGCGCTGTTTGGTTGGCGCGCCGCACCGTTGGTATTGCTTGCCGCGCTGGCCGGATTTTCCCGGGTGGCGGTTGGTGCCCACTGGCCGGTCGATGTGTTGGCCGGGGCGATGGTTGGCCTGCTCGGCGGTTGGCTTGGCCTGCGCCTGAGCGGCTGTTTCCGCTGGGGGCTGGGCGTGCGCGCCCACTGGTTCCTGATTGTCCTCTCCGTGGTCGCCGTGGCGACGCTGCCGTTCGACGGCCAGGGCTACCCGGATACATTCCCTTGGCGCGTCACCGCCTGTCTGTGGGGGCTTGGCGGGTTTGTCGCAGTCTATCTGCTGCCCCTGTTTGCCTTGGGCTGGCAAGAGGTCAATCGTGAACTGGCGGACTGTGCCCCGAAAAAGATGCCCGGGCAGGGCTGATTCTCCGAGCGGCGGTTGCCGCGCCTACGGGAAAATCACACTATCGCGCGGGCGGCAAATTGGACAAAATCCTCCCTCCTCATTTCTTGCTGTGACCGAACAATATGACGCTGCATGAAGCCCTTCTCGTCGCTCTCGGCGCCTTTCTGGCTGGAGGCATGAACGCCATCGCGGGAGGGGGGACATTCTTCTCCTTTCCTGCCATGCTTGCTGCCGGGGTGCCACCTGTTACGGCCAATGCCAGCAATACTGTTGCACTCTGGCCGGCCAGCTTGTCCAGCGCCTGGGCTTATCGCAAGGAAGCCATGCGCCATGGGCGCTGGGCCATCTTGTTGATCATCGTTTCCGTCATCGGTGGTCTGGCCGGTGGCTTGCTGCTGCTCGCCACGTCGAATGCTGCCTTCTCGGCACTGATCCCCTGGTTGCTTCTGGTTGCCACCAGCTTGTTCGCCTTCAGCGCCCAAGTTAGTCGGCTCGTTGCATGGGGCAAGCGGCGCTTTGGCGCGGCCTCGAGTGGCGAGCCGGGGGGAGGCATCGGTGGTGCGCTGTTTCAACTTGTCGTCGCCATCTACGGCGGGTTCTTTGGTGCTGGTATGGGCATCCTGACCCTGGCAGCGCTGTCCATTCAGGGGTATGAGGACATGCAGGAACTCAATGCCTTGAAGAACCTGACCTCTGCGGTGAATTACACCATCGCAGCAGCGACCTTTCTGATTGCGGGTGCGATCAGTTGGCCGCATACCTTGGTCGCCCTGGGCACGGCAGCCATCGGTGGCATGGCAGGGGCGGCCGTTGCCAAGCGTATGCCGGCGATCTGGCTACGACGTCTGGTGATCGCAGTCGGCGCGACGTTGACCATCGTTTACTTCATCAAAACATACTGAACGACATCGAAGCGTAATCCAGCTGTAACAGGCCGGTCACGGGCGGGTCTTATCGTGGGGCCATGCCCAAGGTCAGATCCGTTTTCTTATCCGATATCCACCTTGGCACGCGGGCGTGCCAGGCGGAACGTCTTCTCGAATTTCTCCGCGACCACCCCGCCGACCAGACCTACCTGATCGGCGACATCATCGATTTCTGGGCGATGAGCCGCAGCATCTGTTGGTCACAGGCGCAGAACACGGTGGTCCAGAAGTTGCTGCGCCGGGCGCGGCACGGCGAACGGGTGGTGTTCATTCCCGGCAACCACGATGAAGCACTGCGCGACTACTGTGGCATCGTTTTTGGCGATGTCGAGGTGGTGAATGAAATGGTTCATGAGACGGCTGACGGCCGTCGCTTCCTACTCATTCATGGTGATCAGTTCGACCAGGTCACACGCCACCATCGCTGGGTGGCTGTGCTTGGCGACAAGGCCTACGACCTGCTAGTACGCACCAATCACTGGCTATCCTGGGGACGGCGCAAGCTCGGCATTTCCGGCTATTGGTCGCTAGCCGGCTACGCCAAGCGGAAGGTCAAGACAGCGCTCAATTTCATTTTCGATTTCGAGGAATCGGCCATTCACCATGCTCGCGAGCGTGGCCTGGACGGCGTGATCTGTGGTCACATCCACTGGGCGACGATCCGCGATATCGACGGTCTGACCTACGTGAACTGCGGCGACTGGGTCGATTCCTGCTCCGCCATCGTCGAACACTTCGACGGCCGGCTGGAGCTGGTGAACTGGAGCGAGCGGATGCCGCAACGCCTGCTCGCCGCTCCGCCAAAAGAGGTACAGACGGCGGTCCCTGCCCAGCTTGAAGAAACAATGGAGGTTTGACATGCGGGTATTGATGGTTTCCGATGTGTATTTTCCGCGCGTCAATGGAGTCTCGACCTCCATCGAAACTTTTCGGCGCACGCTGGCAGCACAGGGTGTCGAGGTCCGGTTAGTCGTGCCACGTTACAGCGACGAGCCCGATGAGGAGGGCATCGTCCGGGTTGCCGGTCGCCCAGTTCCCGGCGACCGCGAGGACCGCTTGGTCGGCTGGCGGGCGATGCACCAGGCTGTGCAGGCCGAAGCCCGAACGTGCGACCTGATCCATGTGCAGACCCCTTTCATCGCGCACTACGCAGGGTTGAAGGCGGCACGGGCGCTGGGGCTACCGGTTATCGCCACCTATCACACGCTGTTCGAGGAATATCTGCAGCACTATGCTCCCTTCCTGCCCGCCGCCTGGCTGCGTGGACAGGCTCGGCGTTTCTCGCGCCGCCAGTGCAATGCCCTCGACGCCGTGGTCGTGCCCTCGAACGCGATGCGCCAGCGGCTCGAAAACTATGGTGTGACGACCCCTCTGCATGTGCTGCCGACCGGCATCCCGATTGCTCAGTTCGGTGGCGGGAATGGCATGGCCTTCCGGCTACGCAATGGAATTGTCGAAGACCGACCGATGGCGTTGTTCGTCGGACGCGTCGCACATGAGAAAAATATCGGCTTCCTGCTCGAAGCGATACTGCAGGCACGGCAATCGTGTCCCGAGATCCTGCTGGTGATTGCCGGCGAGGGGCCGGCGATGGGCGATCTGCAAGCCAAGGTAGGCGTGTTGGGCTTGCAACAGGCGGTTTTGTTCATCGGCTATCTCGACCGTCGACAAGCATTGCCCGATTGCTACGCGGCAGCCGACGTCTTTGTCTTTGCCTCGCAGACCGAAACCCAGGGTCTGGTGTTGCTTGAAGCGATGGCGGCGGGGGTACCGGTTATTGCCTTGGCCGAAATGGGGACGATCGATATTCTGGCGCCGGGGCGCGGAGCGCTATCGCCGCCGGCCGATGCACAGGCCTTCGGCGATACACTGGGTCATTTCCTCAGCCGGCCTACGGCTTGGCGGCAACTGGCCGATGAGGCGCCGATCTACGCCAGCGAATGGAGCGATGTAGCGATGGCCGAACGTCTGGCGGCACTCTATCGCAACCTGCGCGCCCCGCAGTTCGTGCCGGAGAACCCGCTCAGCGCTGCCGTCTGAGGTGAATTAAAACTCAGCGTGCAGCCTGAGCGACAGGATATTTGCCGGGCCGCGATCAGCGTTATAGGCCGGGTTCTCGACGTGCTGGTAGTCGGCTGTCAGCCACACGCCGGACATGGCCTTCCAGCTGTAGTAGGTCTCGAAGATATTCTCCGGGTTGTAGCGCAGCTTGCCATCACCGATGAAAAAGGAGATCCCCCCTTGCGCCAGGTAGTCACGCCGCTCGTTTGAGATGGTATTGCGTATCCAGGAGATACCGAAGGTATCGTCAGATCGATTCCAGCGCCCTCCCTTGAGCGAGAGGCCGGTGGCGAACGAGCCGTCGGCCTCGGTGAAAGCGTAGGTTTCGGTGCGGCCATCAGCGTGCATCCCGCGCAAAAACCAGCCAAGATCGTCGGCGATTTCCTGTTCGATATTGATACCGAAGCCGTACTTGATCCGTTCGCCATTGCGAACGTAGTTAATGGCTTGGGGGTCGCCGCCGGGATTGGCCTCCAGCCAGGCGCTGGCATCGGTGTAGGCGGCTACTTTTGCTCGGTTGCGGAAGGTGAGCAAGCGGACCTTTCCTGGGCGATCGGCAATCTTGTGGGCATGCTCGATTTCAAACTGGTCGCCGTAATGGTGCAGGATTTGGAAGTCGAGCGCTGTGCCGTTTGGTGTTTTCGGTCCGGTCATGCGTCCAAAGCGCCATACCCAGTCACCTTGGTACCACTCGGCGGCAAAACCCCAGCCGAAGCCCCGGGCGTCTGCCGCATAGTCGAAGGGGGTAAGCGCCATATTGCTCCAGTTCAGGAACTGAGTGCGCGGGTCTTTGGCGTAGGCGTTGTCATCGAAGATGTCGAGGGTCGAGAAGTTGCCGACGGTCAGTACGAAGCGGTCCTTGGCGACGCGACCGGCCATTTGGTTGAACTCGGATTCCTGATATTCGGTTTCGTCGCCCAAGCCCCAAGTCTGGCGCAGGAATAGGCGCTGCCGATAGGCTTTGAGGGTATTGCCGGAAACTCGGGTCGCCTCACCGTTGGTGAAACCGCCCAAGCCAGTCAGTCCGGACATCGGGTCGCCCTGACCCGCCTCGATATTGAGATAAACCTCGCCACCTTTCCACAGTCGGGCGCCGAGAAAGGCCGTGGAGGTAAATGTATAGCTACTTTCGCCATTTGCCAGAAGACTATTCGTGCCGCTATAGCTGGCATGAAATGGGCGGGAGTTTTGCGAAACGTAGGTAGCCTGGCCCTTGAGTTGCCAGTCCTCCTGCACCTCTTCAGCGGCGTGTGAAGCCGTTGCTACAGCCAGGGCGAGAAAAAGGGCGGAACGTTGGAGCATGGGCGCGATGATCAAGGCAAAAAACGGCGAATTATAGGCGCCCAGCGTGACAGTCGGGTGACAAAACCTGTCATCGCCGTGTAGCGATGGTCGATTAATCTGGGCCGTAAACCGGGAGCAGCCATGTACGCATCGAAACCGCTGGATATCGCCTTCGTTACCGAAACCTTTCCCCCCGAGATCAACGGCGTCGCCATGACGATCGGTCGTCTGGTCGGTGGCCTGCGTGAACGCGGTCACCGTATTCGTATCGTCCGTCCACGCCAAGGACACGCCGATGTCGATAGCGAACACGAGCTGGCCCTGCCGGGTTTTCCGCTGCCCGGCTATCCAGGGCTACGCTTTGGCCTGCCAGCCGGACGCCGCCTGCGTCGCGAATGGCATCAGCGCGGGCCTGACCTGGTGCATGTGGTGACCGAGGGGCCGCTCGGCTGGTCGGCGGTCAATGCGGCACGCCACCTCGGCATACCGGTTACTTCCGGCTTCCATACCAATTTCGATCGATACAGCGTGCATTACGGGCTGGGCTGGATGCGACCGGCGGTCGCCGCGTATCTGCGCACCCTGCATCGACGGACACGGGCAACCATGGTGCCGACCGCAGCCCTTGCTGCCGACCTTGCGGGCGAAGGCTTGGCCGGTGTGCGTGTTGTCGGTCGGGGTGTCGATACCCTGCTGTTCGATCCAGAGCGGCGCAGTGCCGCCTTGCGCGCCAGGTGGGCTGCCCCCGAGGCGGCACCGGTTTGCCTCTACGTCGGCCGTCTGGCCCCGGAGAAGAATTTGCAACTGATTGAGCGGGCCTTTGCCGCCATCCGTCAGCAACATCCCCTCGCCACGATGGTCTGGGTAGGGGATGGACCAGCAGCGAAACAACTGGCCATAGATCATCCGGATCATCATTTTGCCGGTATGCGTACCGGAGCCGATCTTGCGGCGCATTACGCCAGCGCCGACCTGTTCCTCTTCCCCAGTCTTACCGAAACTTATGGCAACGTGGTGGCCGAGGCGATGGCCAGCGGCCTCCCGGTGCTGGCCTATCGCAGCGCGGCTGCCGCCGAGTTGATCGTCGATGGTGAGAATGGCCGGTTGGTTCCCCCGGGCGATGAGGCTGGTTACATCGATATCGCAGCCGGGATGGCTGCTGCCACCCTGAACCGGGAGCGCCTGGGGGTGGCGGCTCGGCAGGCTATGCTGCCGCATCGCTGGTCGGCGGTGGTCGAACGTTTCGAAATGGTGGTACGTGAAGCGCTGGGCAAAAACTAAGGAAACATGCCTTCGAGGCGTTGCTGTAGCGCACTTGGCGTGAAGGGCTTGACGATATAGCCGGCGGCTCCGCATTGCATGGCGTCGAGGACGTTGCCACGCTGTCCTTCGGCGGTGATCATGAGGAACGGAATGTGCGCCAGTTTTGAGTCGGCCTTGATCGCCTGGAGGAGCGAGATGCCGTCCATTTCGGGCATATACCAATCGGAAATGATGAGTCCGATTTTCTTGCTTTCCTTCAGTTTGGCCAGGGCAGCTTGTCCATTTCCTGCCTGATGAATCTCGGTGAATCCTGCGCGCTTGAGGACTTCGACCACGACGCTACGCATGGAGGCGTAATCATCGACGACGAGTGCGGCAGGTTTGGCCATGGCAAAATTTGGATGAGTTTGAGCCCCGGCATTTTGGCGGACTTGGCGCGTATGTCAATCAGCTTGGATTGCCAGAAGCAGTCAGGTAGCGGATTTCCACCAATTCCGGATCGCTCACATGATCAACCAGGATACGGCGAACTCTGTCTTGCCACAGTTCACGAAACAGCATGACATCCTCCGGTGTGGCCGTGCCGCCGAGTATGCAGGGGAGCAGTTCGCTCATGCGCGGGTCACCGGGGACCCTATGTAGTTGGGCGGTACTGTCCACGCTGGCGCCCGTGTCGCGTCGCGTCAAACGAATACCGCTGACCCCCGTGATCCCGAAGGAGAGCAGGTCGCGTCGCCTATATCGGCCTCCCAGTCCCTTGAACCCCCCTGCACCAGCTGCGCCGGTCAGCAAGGTGGCGATACTGCCTATGACGCCGGTCACACCCTCTTCGACCGTCTCCGGCAAGGCAACGGCGATCTGGCCGCGTACCGGCGTGTCGCTTCCGTACAGCGCGCCCAGTCCCCGTATGGTCGCCAGCCAGGCGCCGGCCACGGTTGGGCAGGCGTGGCCGGCAAGTTTGACGGCATCAGCGAAGGTGTATTCGATCAAGCCGTCATCGGTCGCTCCCAGTACTTCGGCCAAGGGGTCATACAGTGTGATGCTCGGAATGCGGGAAAAGTATTCGGCAAGTGGCATGGCGATCTCCTTGGCTGACATTGTGCTTGTCGGCGAGCACCTTGCCTTGATGTATATCGTCCTGCGAGGCGTCGGGTGTGCTGGCGTCGGTCTCAGCTTGCTTCCCATGTCGGTATGGGCAATGGCGGGACTGCCCTGCTAATTCCCGGATAAGTCGCAACGTGCAGCCGATGCCTACAGTTTGCTCCCTATCACAAGGGCAATGTTGTCTCGGTCGCGGGCGATGTCATACGCCTTGCCTGCATATCGTTGCCATTCGAGACGAGCGTATATGCCATTTCTGAACTCCGCGCGGAGCGACGTGATCCAGGTTTTTCGACCCTCAATGAACACATCGTCGGCTGACCAACCTCGGACATCCTGGGCGTAGGTGACCGTCGGCCTCAACATGACGCCTTCGATCAGCCCTGTGTACGTTAATTGGGCACGTAGTCGGTAACCCCATGACCACGGAGTTACGTAACCGGCATTGGTACATAACTCGATCCCGCTGGGGCATGATCCCCCGATCGGTCCGCTACCAAAGACGTCTTTGCGACCGTATCTCCTTTCGGATAAGTCAGGCAGACCGGCAACGTATTTCCCCGCCGTTTCCGCTCCAAGGCTCCCGATGTCAGCACCCAGAAAGTTCTCGACGGTTCTGGTCACGCCCATTTGGAAATGGGTGGTGTTGAAACGGTCATAGCCATGGAAGACCGCACCCGGTGCAAGCGCGTCGGCAGTGGTGCGCAGAGGAGTGAGGCTCGTCGTGGAAGTGAAAGCGTTACGTAGGTCGCCATTGTTAAGTTGGATCGGTTGGTTGGCGCGGTAAGTCAGTTCGCCGGCAAATGTGGTTTTGGGAATCCGGGTGTTGAAGGTCAGGCTGAACATGCGGATGCGCTCGGGGTATTCCAGAAAGAAATGGGTATTGCTGTCCGGATTGCCTGTCAGCACCGGGGTGTTCCCCGGGTTGGTGTTTTTGATGAAGCTGATGAATGGGGTGCGGCTGTGGTATTGCGCGGCGAACAAGCCGAAATCCGTTGAAAGCGGTTCCGCGCGGTGGTTCAAGGCGATGCCAAATTGCCCTCCTGCATTCGGGCGGCTGACACCCGTGCTCTCGATATAAGGGCTGCTTCGGTCTGATCCGCTACCGACGTATATCCGGTTACAGCCGTTGACCATGTAATCGGATGTGGAATAAAAGCTTCCGCAGACGGGAAGGGCGGAGGGTTCGAAGCCCAATTGCTGAAAGAATTCGACGTTGGTTGTGTGGGTCAGATCAAGCCGGGCGAAAAGGCTCGGGACGGCGATGCGGGTCTCCTCCAGTACTGCTCCTGGACGGCGAGCTGCCGCCATATCTACCGGGCTGAGGCTATTGAGTCCGCCGCCAATGGTTAAAGGATCGCCCCATGTTAGGGTTTGGCGGCCGAGTCGAGCTTCCAGTGTGTGGCCCCAGGCTTCGATGCTGTCTTTGAGATAAGCGTCTTCCAGTACTGCCCCGGAAAATCGGGAGCGTGCAGGGAGGTCGCGGTCGCTCAGCGTATGGTCGACATCGTAGGTATTGACGCTATTTCCCCAGGGAACTGTGTCATTGATCAGGGCAAAGTCACGCCAAGCCTTGATGCGAGCGAAGGCCCCGAATCCTCCCTGACTGGCGTCGATATCCAGATAACCTTTGAGCACTCGGGACACGGTAGCGTCCTTTCGATAATTGAGATCCCCGTCGTCAGAATTGCGACCGCCCGCAGCAGTGCCGGATATTCCGATAGCGTGTCCATTGGCCCCGGGAATAAGGGCGGGGTCCGGATTTTCGATCCGCTGGGCCACGCCATAGGTTAGGAGTCCGCTGGTGCGAAGTGTGGCATCACCTAGCGCGATTTCGAACGCAAGTGTGGGCTGGCTGGCTACCAGGAGAGGAAAGAGGCTGCCCAGAGACAGTCGTCTGGGTTTTATTTTTTGAGGGGAGCGCATCGTCGGAGCCGGGGGTAACCGTTGGGTCCGAACTATAGGGGAATCTGCTTATAACAAAAAATAACGATTTGTTACTTGTTTATAACTAAATTCGCGATGCGCCTTCTGGCGTAGTGCTCCTTGCTGCTAGCGGTAGCCCGTGTGGCAGCTAGCTGGCACACGGGCTACCGCTAGCAGCAAAACCCGAACCGTAGTGATACCCTGCGCTCTCAGCGGGGGCGGGTTCTTGACCACTGCAGAACCGATGCTCCAACCCCTCCCCAAAATAGGTTGTCGGTTTGCTAATGTCTCTGGATTAATTCGATTTTGTAGCCATCGGGATCTTCAACGAAGGCAATGATTGTCGTGCCATGCTTCATCGGCCCAGCCTCGCGTACTACCTTGCCGCCGCGAGCCTTGATCTCTGCGCAGGCACCTGCCGCGTCGGGTACCGCCAGCGCAATGTGTCCGTAACCGTTACCGAGGTCGTAACTTGGGGTGTCCCAATTGTGGGTCAGCTCGAGTACGGTTTCCTTGTCCTCGCTGCCGTAGCCGACGAAGGCCAATGTAAAACGACCATCCGGGTAATCCCGACGGCGCAGTAGCTGCATGCCGAGGATTTCGGTATAAAAAGCAATGGAGCGATCGAGATTGCCGACGCGGATCATGGTGTGGAGGATGCGCATGTTGTTTCCTTTTACAGACGAGGGATTTGCCGGGCTAGTTGACGCAATTCCAGGCGCTTGGCGCGCCAGTCCGGGCAGAGTTGTTCGACCACAGACCAGAAACGCGGGCTGTGGTTCATTTCCTTTAGGTGCGCCAGTTCATGACAGACGACGTAATCGACTACAGGAAGGGGCATAAAAACAAGCCGCCAGTTGAGCGAGATGCCGCCATGGTGGCTGCAACTTCCCCAGCGCGTGCGCGCCGAGGAGAGGCGCAACGGCGGGATGGCAACGCCTAGCCGTGGTGCGTGCAGCGCCAGCCGCTCGGCAAAAATTACGCGGGCCTTGTCGCGCAGGGCCTTTTCCAGCACTTGCCTGACATCGCTTGGATTGCCGGCCTGGAGATACAGCGTGCGTGGACCAAATTGCCAGCGGGAGCGGCCAACTGAGCTAATGGCGATAGTCAACGGCTCGCCGAGTAGCGGGATGATCGTGCCATCGGTGATTTCCAGCGGCTCAGCGGCTGGCCGGTCGCGCCAGTCGGATAACTTGTCGAGTACCCACTGACTATGCTGCTGAATAAGAGCTTCGATATCGCCTAGCTTGGCCCGCGTCGGCGCGCCGACGCGCAGGCCGCGATGGTCGATGGTCAGGCCGATGGTGCGCCGTTGGCTACGTCGCAGCCGGTAGGCAACCGTCTGATTGCCGATCAGGATGCTGCGAACAGCGTCAGGTGCGGCTGGCGGCATCCGGGTAGCGGTGTGGTGAGATACGGCGCATTTCGTTCTCGATCCACTCTTCTGCTTTTTTGTTGACCTCGACTTCAGTCATGCCGGTGGCGTCGAAAGCCGGACCAATGCTGATAGTGACAGTACCAGGCTTTTTCAGGAAAGCCTGGCGTGGCCACAGTTCGCCGGCGTCGTGGGCGACGGGGACAACTTTGCAACCGACATGAGTCGCCAGGTAGGCCCCCCCCGGCTTGTAGCGCTTGGTCTGTCCAGGGGCAACGCGGGTCCCCTCGGGAAACAGGATGACGTAAAACCCCTGCTTGAGGCGTTCGCGGCCCTGGCTGACGACTTGGTCGAGCGCATCCTTGCCGGCAGCACGGTCGATCGAAATCATTTTCATGGCAGCCAGGCCCCACCCGACGAAAGGCACCTTGAGGAGTTCCTTCTTTAATACGAAAACACAGTAGGCTCCGCTCGGCACGCAGTCCTGCAGGGTCATCGTTTCCCAGGCCGACTGGTGCTTGGAGAGGATGACGCAGGCTTCCTTCGGCATGTTTTCCAGGCCGATCACCTTGGGACGGATGCCGAGCATGTTCTCGACGCCGAACTGGATGCCCAGGCGCCACAGCTTGCCGAAGCGATAGGCCCAGATGCCCCGCAGCAAGGGGCCGGCGATGACAACGAGTGGTGCAGTCAGCACCGACCAGACGATAGCGTAGGCCATGAACAGGGTCGAGCGGATGGCGTTCATTTCTTTGCCTTGCCAAGGATGTGATCGACTGCCGTGGCCAGGTCGGCGAATTCCACCGTACCGTCTGGAAGGTTGCCTTCGGCCTTTGTTTTCTCACCTTTGCCGGTTAGCACCAGCATCGGCTGGCAGCC
>JAGWUW010000397.1 GCA_028868235.1 Betaproteobacteria bacterium
TGAACGGAAAAAATGCGGCCTGCTCTCGCCAAAGTCAGGCGGGGCGGCGGCATGGTATGCGCATGGGAGCGCTCGGGAGTGCGGCGCAAGGCCTGCCGCGTTTCAAAGATTAGGATGGGAGGGTTCGTCCGGAGGAGCGGCGACGTCGCAGCAAGGGGCCTTATGCGTAAGCGCCGCTCTGCATCCGGCACATTACTTCGGAGACCACGTGAATGCCCTCTACGGTATCCAGACAATCGACGGGGCGGCAGCCCCCAAAGCAGGCACTGGGCTGTCGAGCCATTTCGCGAACCACCTCGTCGGGCTGAAGCCATCAGGATCGCCGCTCTCTTCGACCGTTGCCTGGACTTGCCCAACAAGCCTTGCGAGCTCGACGACGCGCTCGGAGGCGAATTGCGGTAGCGGGCGATCGCCACGGGCAAGACGCGCAATCGCCGTCCGCGAGAGCATAAGCTTGTCCAGCAGGCCAATGCGATAACCGTCAAGCCGGGCCAGAAGGTGCTCAGCAAATCTGGCTGGCACTCCCGATCGGATCAGATCAATACTGTTCCTCGCATCCATGCGGGACAGCCTCTGGCACATCTGCTCGAGGGTCACTTCTGAGCTGATGACCTGCACGCGATCCGCGACCTTTCCATGTGTTGTCTGACCTATTTCGCCAAACGACATTTGAGACCCATTTCAGGTTCGTGCAAACTCGTGTTCGAATTCCCAGCTCCAATGCTCATAGAACTTGGCGATTGCACCGTGCCGATCGAACAGGCCCAGGCAAGAGCTGGGAGCGACAGAGCATAGACCTCTGCTTGTAAGCCACCCTGCAAGCTTGTGAGGGTCCATCCTCGACGAACACAATCCAGCCAGCCGGGCTGGGCTGATGTAGCGTTCGAGAAACCTCAGAACCGAAGCTTCCCTGAAATGGGAGGCATTGTTATCGCTGCACTCCAGGAAGCCGCTTGCTGCAAGGCGCAGAACGTCATCTTCGCTGACGCCAGCGAAGCAAGCCACATCACGAGCGGTCAATACACATTGATCTGCGACAGACTGGTCCGGATTCAGCACTATGACAGCCGAGGTAACCCGGTCGCTCTCTGGGCATGTGACAATGCCCACTTCGCCCTGCAATGCTCTATTGAGAAGCACAGCAAGAACCCCGCTCCCGCGAGAGCGAGCGACGTGTCTCGCAGAGACGCTTGCCCCAGAGCCATGCCTCGGATGGCTGGACAACAATCTGCTTTTCAGATCCGCTGCCTCGCGGCGATAAAATGCGGGCATGCTCGATGCATCGCTGTACCATGCCGGATTCAGGAGCCCGAACGCCACGACGACTGCGAGAGTCGCTCCGGTCAAACCCAGAAACTCTGCGGTTTCGGCGCGGTTCAACAAGATGTTTGCTGCCTTCCCGAATTTTAGGGTCTGGCGGCGCGAAATGTCTGCAGAGTACTGCGCTCCAAGCTCGATCTCGAACCTGCGATGCTCCAGGGGGTGAAGCAGCTGAGGTCGCATCTGGAGGTGTGGGATCCTCGCGCCGACGAGAGCCGCCATGCGCTTGCCGCCGTAGTTCAGTTGGCTCACCTTGGAGGCCCATACTTCGCGCATCTGATCCCGGATCGGGTTATCCTCATGGATGGCCCAGCTGCGGAACTTGTTGCCGAACAGCGCAGCTGGTCCAAGCGCCAGCTTCTGCTCGCCCTTTGCCATCACATCCACGAGCCGGATGAGCGACGCCTTTCCATCCCGAGCATACTGGAAGCCGGCGCCCATCAGCCGGGCAAGGGCTGCCGGATCCTGATCGTAGGCGAGCTCCCGATCAGGTTGCCCCACCTTCACATGGACGGTGTCCCGCTTTCCCAGAACGGCAGCGGCTCCAAGTCGGCGCATCACGTTGGCGACCTGATAGACGGGGATCGGATCCAACGTGGCGCTCGGTATTCGCTCGCCCAGCCCAAGCCGTCCCAAGAGGTAGGCGTTGCCCTCCAATTCATCGCCCGACAGCTGCACGGTAGCGGCCTTGCGCAGATCGAACCCGCAAGCGCACCGATAGAGCGGCAGTGAACCCGTTGGCACACGCAAGCCGCAGCCCGGGCAGTTGTTCTTCATTGCACACCGGTGCACCGGGCAAGCGTAGATCAAGTTCATTCGCCACCAACCCCGCAGATAAGCTGCGGAGCCGTCCGGTTCCTGACCGTTCGCGGCAGTCAGATCCTCGTCGAGGCAATGCGGACAGTACCGGCGGAAGTTTGGAAAAACGAGTGCAGCCGAGGGTATGATCTCAGAGCGAAAATTCTTTTTGCTCCGGCCCTCGGGCAGCGGTGTCCATTCGGCGAGCTGATCGGCAGTGAACGCAGCAAGCTCTGCCAGTTTGGCCACGTCGCAGGAGAAGCTGGCCGCGTTGAACTGCAGCCTGTGCACCGACAGGAATTCCTTCAGGTCGCGATGACCATTGCGATGAGCCAGGCGCAGCGCGGTGCTGATCAAGTGTTCGCCGGCCTTGGGCCGAACGCGCAGACGCAGCGGCATTCACAGCGCCTCCATGAGGGGGCGCGGCAAAGCGAGCCGTTCGAGCGCTTCCTCGCGCAGATAGAAGATCTGACGGCAGCGGGGCGGCCCGAATGCCGGAACGACATTGGCGGCGGCCAGGTGCTGCACGATCATGCGCGGGCTGCTGCCTGCAATGCCGGCCAGCTCTGCCGGCCGCGCGTACCTGGCGGCAAATGCCTCGATCGATGCGGGAGACGGGTTCTTCATGCAGTCGAAGACTCCTGCC
>JAGWUW010000030.1 GCA_028868235.1 Betaproteobacteria bacterium
TGCTGTCGTGGATCGTCGGCCTGACCGAGCCGGTGCTGACGCTTTTAGGCTACGGCATTTCCGGGCGCGACATCATCCTGATCGCCGGTGGCCTGTTCCTGATCTGGAAAAGTACCGGCGAGGTGCACCAGTTGCTGGAGGGGGTGGAGGGCAGCGAGTCTGCCAAGGTGGCTTCCAGTTTCGCCGGGGTGATCGCCCAGATCATGGTCATCGACCTGGTGTTCTCGCTCGATTCCATCATCACCGCAGTGGGCATGGTCAGCCAGGTGGGGGTGATGATTGCCGCTGTTGTTGCCTCGGTTGGCCTGATGATGCTGTTCGCCAAATCCATCGGTGATTTCGTGTCGAACCACCCGACAATCAAGATGCTCGCCCTGTCCTTCCTGGTCGTCGTCGGTGTGGTGTTGATCGCCGACGGTTTCGGAACGCACGTTCCGAAGGGCTACATCTACTTCGCCATGGCCTTCTCGGTGGGGGTCGAGATGCTCAACATCCGCATGCGCAAGAAGGCCGCCCGACCTGTCGATCTGCGTGAGCCATATGCCCGCGAGTTCGGGGCCGATTGACCGATGTCGCGATCAGACCGGGGAGAGCACGGCCGTAACTCGCCCCGGTTCAATGCGGATCGAGCGCAACAGCCAGCGGGCGGCCTTTTCCTGCAGCGAGCCATCTTCGCGTAGCACATAGACCGGTTTGCTGCGGAAATAGGCGGTCATCATCTGGGTGATCGCCTGGCGGGCCATCGGTTCGGCTTCGGGCCGCAGGCCGGCGAACTGGACCGAGTTGGCGACCGGGTTTTCCAGGAAGAAGGCCTTGGCATTGTCGTCGTAGCGTAGTCCCGAAGTGCCCAGCACGTCGACCGGCACTGGCGGGTTGCCGAGTACCGAAATCTTCAGTCGGGCGGCGACGGCGGCCTTGCCTTCCGGTTCGCCAAGGTGAATTTTGGGTGGTTCGATCAACGACACGACCAGCATGCCGTTGCCGTAGCTTTTCTGCAAAGTGCCATTTTTGTCGATCTGGGTCTGGATGTCGGCTTCAGAAAAATAGATTTCCTTGTCGAGCAGGCCAGCATTGACCACTGTGGCGCAGATAAGCAGGGCGAGTGTGGCGAGTAGGGATTTGAGCTTCATCAGTGTCCTCGATTCGGTTCGGCATATTTTCCCACCCATTGGCGCCGGTAGTGTACCGGGGCCATCCCTGTCCATTCGATGAAGGCGCGGTAGAAGGCAGAGGTGTCGGCATAGCCGAGGTCGGCGGCGACCTTGGCGATGGAGTCCCGGCTCTTGGTCAGGCGGGCCAGCGCCATGTCGCGGCGCAGGGCGTCCTTGATGCCGCGAAAGCTGGAACCCTCGTCCTCCAGTCGCCGGTGGATGGTGCGTGGCGATAGGTGCAGGCGATCGGCAATGTCATCAAGACTCAAGGTGTCGGGCAGGGCCGCACGCAGCAGGTCGCGGACGCGGGTCACCATTTCCCGATCGCGTCGATAGAGCATGGTGATCTTGCCCGGCGCACCCTCGAGGAATGCAGTTAGTGCCGCCTCGTCGCGGCGGATGGGTAGGTCGAGCAGGTTGGCGTTGAAGCTGGCGACGAGCGTGCCCATGCCGCCCGGTACCGTCGGGGCGAAGCGCGAATCTTCGGTGAAAATTAAGGCGTAGTCACTGAAGTGAGCCGGTTTGCGGTAGGGGAAGATCACGCTGTCGAGGCCAATGCCCCGTCCAGCCAGCCAGCATGCCAGGCCGTGCAGCAGGCGGAGCAGCCATTCGAAGGCGAAGATGCGGCCGGGGTCGTCCGGGTTGTCGCTCAGTCGTCGGGTTTCGCCGATGACCAGTTCAGCGTGGCCATGCGAGCGGCGGACGCTGACCGCCAGGTCGGGCAGCACGACGTGCAGGAAGCGGCAGGCCCGGGCCAGGGCTTCGGCTAGCGTCGGGGCACTCAGGCAGCCGCGGCACAGGAACTCGAAGCTGCCCACGCGCATCGGCTGGGCAAACAGATTGAACGCTTCGTCGTCCAGTTGGCGGTTCAGCCGATTGTACAGAGCGGCATAGCGGTCGATGGGGATCCGGCTGGCCGTGTCTGCAATATCAATCTCCAGTGCTGCCAAAACGGAGGATGGGTCGATCCGACGCCGCGCCATGCCAGCCAGCATACCGGTAACGAATCCCATGGCAACAGTGGCTTGCGAGCGTGACGACGCCTTGCTGATCGTGCGGTGCACCATTTTTCATTCGGCTTTAGTTGATGTTTTTCAACTGTATCACCTTGGCGGAATTTGCACGATTATCGTCTATCCCCACAATGGTGCGAGGGGCAAAGCGGCCTACCATGAGGACCTTTCCATCTATTTCGATGAGGCTGGCGTCATGACCGATTTGTCCGTTGCCAAGAAGTTGTCCCCGTACAAACCCAAGAACAAGGTACGTTTCGTCACTGCCGCTTCGCTGTTCGACGGTCACGATGCGTCGATCAACATCATGCGCCGCATCCTGCAGTCGACGGGTTCCGAGGTCATCCACCTCGGCCACAACCGTTCGGTGCAGGAAATCGTCAATGCCGCACTGCAGGAAGACGTGCAGGGCATTTGCATCACCTCCTACCAGGGCGGCCACGTCGAGTTCTTCAAGTACATGATCGACCTGCTCAAGGCCAATGGCGGCGAGCACATCAAGGTCTTTGGCGGTGGTGGCGGCGTCATCGTGCCGTCGGAAATCAAGGAGCTGCATGCCTATGGCGTGACCCGCATCTACGCGCCGGAAGACGGTGTGCACATGGGCCTGCAGGGCATGATCAACGAGGTCGTCCAGCATGCCGACTACGATGTGGCCGACCAGGGTGTGCCAAGTGCCGAGCAGGCGCTGGCCGGTCTTCAGGCCGGTGACAAGCGCCTGTTGTCGCGGATCATTACGCTGCTCGAAAACGGTGAAGCGCCGGCCCTCAAAGAACCGCTGCTCAAGGCGGCCGCCGCCCTGGAAACACCTGTGCTCGGCATCACCGGCACTGGCGGTGCCGGCAAGTCATCGCTGACCGATGAACTGGTCCGTCGTTTCCGTCTCGACCAGAGCGACGGCGTCAAGATTGGCATCGTGTCCATCGACCCGTCGCGAAAGCGGACCGGCGGTGCGCTGCTTGGCGACCGCATCCGCATGAATGCCATCGAGCATCCGAACATCTTCATGCGTTCGCTGGCCACTCGCGACACCGGCAGCGAAATTTCGACCGCGCTCCCCGAGGTTATCGCCGCCTGCAAGCTGGCTGGTTTCAACCTGGTCGTTGTGGAAACTTCCGGCATCGGCCAGGGCAATGCGGCCATCGTTCCCTTCGTCGATCTGTCGTTGTACGTGATGACCCCGGAGTTTGGTGCCGCCTCGCAGCTGGAGAAGATCGACATGCTCGACTTCGCCGATTTCGTTGCCATCAACAAGTTTGACCGCAAGGGTGCCGAAGATGCGCTGCGCGATGTGCGCAAGCAGTACCAGCGTAATCGTGAGCTATTCACGACGCCGACTGACGATATGCCGGTGTTCGGTACGCAGGCTGCCCGTTTCAATGACGATGGCGTGACTGCCCTGTATCAGGCGCTGGTGCCAGCCTTGACCGAGAGGGGGCTGAAGCTGCAGCCGGGCAAGCTGCCCGTCGTGTCGGTCAAGCAGTCATCCAGCCAGCGCGCCATCGTGCCGGCCCAGCGTGTCCGTTACCTAGCCGAGATCGCCGACACGGTGCGTGGCTATCATGCTCACACCGAAGAACAGGTGACGCTCGCCCGCGAGCGCCAGTCCCTGCGCATTGCCAGGAGCGTTTTTGCCGGTTGCGACAAGAATACAGCCGATTTTGACGAAATGGTCGCCTACAAGGACACCCAGCAGGACCCGAAGGCGAAGAAGCTGCTCGATATGTGGCCGCAGACTGTCGAGGCCTACAGCGGTGACGAATACGTCGTGAAGATTCGTGACAAGGAAATCCGTACCCAACTGACAAGCCAGTCGTTGTCCGGCACCAAGATTCGCAAGGTCATTTTGCCGCGCTATACCGACGACGGCGAAATCCTGCGCTTCCTGATGCGCGAGAACGTGCCCGGCTCCTTTCCCTATACCGCCGGCGTCTTCGCCTTCAAGCGAGAAGGTGAGGATCCGACCCGCATGTTCGCCGGCGAAGGCGACGCCTTCCGTACTAACCGCCGCTTCAAGCGCGTCTCCGAAGGCATGCCGGCGCACCGTCTGTCGACCGCTTTCGACTCCGTCACTCTGTACGGTTGCGATCCGGACGAGCGTCCGGATATTTACGGCAAGATCGGCAACTCCGGTGTGTCCATCGCCACGCTCGATGACATGAAGGTACTTTACGACGGCTTCGATCTGGTTAATCCGACTACCTCGGTGTCGATGACCATTAACGGTCCGGCCCCGATTATCCTGGCCTGCTTCTTCAACACCGCCATCGACCAGCAGATGGTCAAGTTCGAGAAGGAAAATGGCCGCCAGCCGACCGAAGACGAAGCTGAGAAAATCCGCGAATGGACCCTGAAGACGGTACGCGGCACGGTGCAGGCTGACATCCTGAAGGAAGACCAGGGCCAGAACACCTGCATCTTCTCGACCGAATTCGCCTTGAAGATGATGGGCGACATCCAGGAATTCTTCGTCCATAACCAGGTGCAGAACTTCTACTCGGTCTCGATCTCCGGCTACCACATCGCCGAAGCCGGCGCCAACCCGATCTCGCAGCTCGCCTTCACGCTGTCCAACGGCTTCACCTACGTGGAAAGCTATCTGGCGCGCGGCATGCACATCGACGACTTCGCACCCAACCTCTCCTTCTTCTTCTCCAACGGCATGGACCCGGAATACTCGGTGATCGGCCGTGTCGCCCGCCGCATCTGGGCTGTGGCCATGAAGAACAAGTACGGTGCCAACGAGCGCAGCCAGAAGCTGAAGTACCACATCCAGACTTCCGGCCGTTCGCTGCACGCTCAGGAAATGGATTTCAACGACATCCGCACCACGCTGCAGGCGCTGATCGCCATCTACGACAACTGCAATTCGCTACACACCAACGCCTACGATGAAGCGATCACCACGCCGACCGAGGAATCGGTGCGCCGTGCGATGGCCATCCAGCTCATCATCAACCGCGAGTGGGGTGTTGCCAAGAACGAGAACCCGAACCAGGGTGCCTTCGTCATCGACGAACTGACCGACTTGGTGGAAGAAGCTGTGCTCAAGGAATTTGAAGCCATTGCTTCGCGCGGTGGTGTGCTGGGTGCTATGGAAACCGGCTACCAGCGCGGCAAGATTCAGGAAGAGTCGATGTACTACGAGCATAAGAAGCACGACGGCTCCTACCCGATCATCGGCGTCAATACCTTCCTGAACCCGAAGGGCATGGCCCAGCAGGAAATCGAACTGGCTCGTTCGACCGAGGAAGAGAAGCAGTCGCAGATCAAGCGCCTACGCGACTTCCATGCCCGCAACGCCGCTACGGCCCCGGCCATGCTGGACAAGCTGAAGCAGACGGTGATCGAGGATGGCAACGTCTTCGCCGTGCTGGTTGATGCCGTGAAGTATTGTTCACTGGGCCAGATCAGCTCTGCACTGTACGAAGTCGGTGGCCAGTACCGGCGCTCGATGTAAGGACTTCCTCAGGGAGAACAGCAACCCGAACCCGAAAGGGCGGAGGAGTCAAAAAAACGACGGCGAGGCTATGGACCTCGCCGTTTTATTTTGCACCTCGGCTTAACGGCGGTAATAGCCGTCGTGGTAACCGTAGTGATGGTCGTAGACCGGGATAAAGACCGGGAAGCAGCCGCTCAGACCGGTGACGCCGGCGACCAGTAGCAGGACGGTCAAAAGTTTTTTCATGGTGTGCTCCGAAGAACTGCAGACAAGCAAATAACGCATGGCAGCCACCGGGGAGCGACGCGTCTTTGTGTCCATTTGTAAGTGGCCCGTGCTTTCGTTTGCCGAAACCTTGGCGGACAATGCCTGAATTCGTTTGTCTTGAATTTCAGGGTGTTTCATGGACCATCAGGCATTCGCCAGCGATCTTCTCCAGAATCGCATTAACCGTCGCCAGGTGCTCTGGTTGCTTGGGGCCAGTGCGTTGTCCGGCTGTGCCACATCTCCGGTCGGCGGTGGCGCCATCCTGGTCGGAATGAACGAGGAGGAAGAAAAGGCCGTCGATCGGAAAGTCGCCCCCCGGCAGTTTTCGCAGGATCTCGGTCCGGTGCAGGACGAGCAGATCAACCAGTATCTGACCGAGGTTGGGCGTCGGCTCGATGCCAAATCGCATCGGCCGCAGATGCCGTATTCGTACCGCGTGCTCAATGCCAACTACGTCAATGCCTATACCTTCCCCGGCGGGGCGATGGGTGTGACGCGCGGCATCCTGGTCGATCTCGACAACGAGGCCGAACTAGCTGCCTTGCTCGGTCATGAGTTGGGGCACGTCAATGCCCGCCATGCGGCGCGCCGGCAGGGGCAGGCCATGGTGACGCAGGTGGCGATGACCGGGGTCAATATCGTCGGCAGTTTGGCTGGTATCGGTGGCCTGACTGATATCGGCACCCAACTGGGCGCCAGTGCTCTGCTCTCCAGCTACTCCCGCGACAACGAGCGCGAAGCTGATGCCCTGGGGCAGGAATACATGGTTCGGGCCGGTTATCCGGCGAGCGGCATGGTTGGCTTGCAGCAGCTCCTGGTCGATCAGGAAAAGGAATCGCCGGGCATGCTGAAGACCATGTTTTCGACCCACCCGATGAGCAGCGAACGCCGCGATACGGCGCGGCAGATGGCAGAAACCCAGTACGCGGCCAGCAACGGCCGCGATAAGGCCCGCGAGCGCTTCATGGATAGTACGGTCTCGCTCCGCCGGCTCAAGCCGACTATCGAGGCTTGCCAGAAAGGCGAAGTGGCAATGGCGCGCAAGGATTACGGACTAGCTGAGGGGAGCTTTCGGATGGCGCTCAACTCGACACCGCGCGACTACGCCGCCAACCTGCTGATGGCCAGGTGTCTGTCAGCGCAGGACAAGGATGTCCCTGCACTGGAATATGCGCAGACAGCGGCCAGAATCTACCCGCAGGAGGCGCAGGCTCAGAAAATGGTTGGTGTCCTGGCGCTGGCTCGCAAGGAACCGGCTGTCGCCTACGAGCATCTTGATCACTACGACCGGCTGATGCCTGGCGATGCCGGTGTGACCTTTCTGAAGGGCGTATCGCTGGAGGGGATGGGGCGCCAGCAGGAAGCTGCTTCTCAGTATGCGGCCTACCTGAAACGGATGCAGAAGGGTCAGGCGGCCGAATACGCTTATAGCCGCTTGCAGGCATGGGGATATGGGAAGTAAATACCGTCCGGGCCTTAGGGTTTGCACCTACAGGCGGCGTGGTCACTGTCGAATGGGCATACAATGACGGGGCTATTACTAAAGTAAAGGGTCGCCTGTCTTGCTGTTGATCGCCGACGAAAAAACGATACCGCGCATTCATCTGCTCGGGACCCTGGCCATCGTTCTGATCCTGACCCTAGGGCTCGGTGCCTTTTTTTCATGGCAGCATCTCAATGAGCGCCAGGCGTCGTTCGGTCGTATCGAACAGATCGCTCGCGACCAGGTTCAGGCAAGATTGAACGCGGAGATGCTCAACGCACTTGGTTTCATCGAGTTCACCCGTTCGCGCACCGAGGATGTGCTGCGCAAGAGTCTCACCGACCAGGTTGATACCGCGATGCAGGTTGTCGAGGCAATTTACGCCCGCGAATCGAAGCATCACCCAATTGCCGAGGTCAAACGCCTGATTGTCGAGGCCCTGCGTCCGGTACGTTTTTATGATGGGCGCGGCTATTACTTCATCGACGATACCAACGGGCAGTTCGTCCTGTTGCCGACGGCGCCGCAACTGGAAGGCAAGATTGAACTCGACAACCGGGACGATACCGGACACTACATTATGCGCGGCCTGATCGAAGCGGCCCGCAAGCCGCGCGGCGAGGGCTTCTCGCGCTATCGCTGGTACCGCCCTGACAATCCCCGCCAGATGGCGGAAAAACTGGCCTACGTGCGCTATTTTGCGCCGCTCGGCTGGCTGATCGGAACTGGCGACTACACTTATCAATGGGACTCGATGCAACAGCAGGAAGCAATCGCCCGCCTGCGCTCGCTGCGTTTCGGCAATAGCGGCTACATCGCTTTGCTCGACCGTGAAGGACGAGCCTTGTTGTCGCCCACCAACAAGGAGCTTGAAGGCAAGCACTACAGCGAAATGGCGCAGTTTGAACACTCTGCGGTGGACAAGCTGTATCGACAGGCCACTCAGGGCGGGGGGTTCGTTAGCTATGACTGGATTAACCCGGAAAACGGACAGCCTGCACGCAAGACGGCACTCGTTCATACGGTGGAGCCTTGGGGCTGGATACTCATCGTCACCATGTTCGACGACGAACTACAGGACATCGTTGCGCAGGAGAGCAGGCAATATGACAGCTGGCGGGGCGAGCGCCTGCTCTGGGTGTTGCTGGTCACGCTTGGAGCCTCTGCCATAGGCGTGGTTGGCTCGCTGCTTTTCTCACGCTGGTCGAATCATCTGTTCCAGCGTTATCACCAGCAAAATCTCCAGCAGGAAAGCGCCTTGCGCCGCCAGGCCGAGGAACTGCTGGTCCTGTCGCGGGCTGTCGAGCAAAGTCCGGCGTCCATCGTGATTGCTGATGCCGATGGCCTAGTCAAATACGTCAATCCGAAATTCGAGCAGCTGACGGGTTACAGCAGCGCGGAAGTACTGGGCAAGAATCCGAATATCGTCAGTTCGGGAGAAATGACCAAGGACGAATATCAGAAGCTTTGGGCGACAATTTCGAGCGGCAACACGTGGCACGGCATATTCCACAATCGACGCAAAGATGGCACCCTGTTCTGGGAACAGGCTTCGATTTCGCCGATTTTGGATGAGGACGGCAAGCTGCTCGAATACTTGGCTGTCAAAGAAGACATCACGGAGCGAAAACTTGCCGAGGATGCGCTACGTGAGAATGAGTACCGTTTGGGGGTAATTCTTGACAGCGTCGAGGCCTATATTTACATCAAAGGCCCCGACTATCGCTACCAGTACGCCAATCGTGCCGTTCGCGAATTGTTTGGCAAACCGATGGAAGAAATTGTCGGACAGGACGACGCTCGTTTCTTCGATCAGGCGACGGCTGACAATCTGCGGCGCAATGACCGGCGGGTTCTGGAGCAGGGTGAGCGTGTTGTTGAGGAGGAGGTCAATACCCAGGCCGATGGTCGGATTACGACCGCCTACCTGTCGGTCAAGGTACCCCTCCGTGAGCCGGATGGCAGCATCAGTGCCCTGTGCGGGATTTCTACCGACATTACCGTGCGCCGACAGATCGAGGCGGAACTTGAACATTATCGCCACCATCTGGAGAGCCTCGTTCAGTCGCGTACTGCAGAACTGGCCGAAGCCAAGGATGCAGCCGAGTCGGCCAGCCGGGCGAAGAGCGCCTTCCTGGCTAATATGAGCCACGAAATCCGTACGCCGATGAATGCCATCATCGGTCTGGCGCATCTGCTGCGAAAAGATATCGCCGATCCGAAAGCTCTCGAGCGACTGGGTAAGATCGGCGATTCGGCGGCACATCTGCTCAATGTGATCAATAATATTCTTGATCTATCGAAAATCGAGGCCGGCAGATTGGCCATTGAGGTCCAGGAATTCTCGCCGACGCAGGTGGTTGGTCAGACTATCTCGATATTGGATGAGCGGGCGACGAGCAAGGGGCTGCGACTGAGCAGCCGGATCGATCCGGCTGTGCCGGATTTGTTGCGGGGCGATTCCGTGAGGATAGGTCAGGCTTTGCTCAACTTCGTCGGGAATGCCATCAAGTTTTCCGAACATGGCGAAATTTCGTTGAGTGCTAGCGTCGACCGCGATGAGGGAAAGCAGGTCGTGCTGCGTTTCGAAGTGCAGGACGAGGGCATCGGCATGAGTGCCGAGCAGCAGACCCTGCTATTCCAGGCATTTTCTCAGGCCGACGATTCGATTACTCGCCGCTATGGAGGCACCGGCCTTGGCCTGGCAATCAACCGCCATCTGGCTCGTCTGATGGGCGGCGATGTCGGCGTCGAGAGCCGGGAGGGGGCGGGCAGCCGTTTCTGGATGACCGTGCTGCTGGACAAGTGCCAGCCACAGCCGGTCGAGGTCAGCAGCGTACCGGTGCCAATGCCTTTGGAGAACACCATTGCCACCCGGCATGGCGGCCGTCGCATACTGTTGGTCGAGGATGAACCGATCAATCAGGAAGTGGGCGGTGAACTGCTGCGCTTGGCCGGTTTGCAGGTCGCGCTTGCCGGCAATGGGGAAGAAGCCGTTGCCCGTGTACGCAGCGAGTCGTTCGATCTGGTCCTGATGGATATGCAGATGCCGGTTATGGGTGGCCTGGAGGCGACCCGGCTGATTCGTCGGATTGCCGGCCGGGAACGTATGCCTATCCTGGCCATGACGGCCAATGCTTTTGCTGAAGATAGGCAGGCTTGCCTCGATGCCGGAATGAACGGCCATATCGGCAAACCAGTCGATCCCGAAGTGCTGTACGCCAGCTTGTTGCACTGGCTGGATCAGGCCTGATGCCCCGATCCATCTGGTGATGATTTAGTCGCCGAAACTGCGCAGGCCGTCGAGGTCGACAATGAATATGCCGCCATATTCGCTGCGCACCAGCCCGGCATCCTCCAGCACTTTCAGCGCCTGGTTGGCGCGCTGACGCGATACACCGGCCAGGTAGCCGAGTTCTTCCTGTGAAATCTGCAGCAAGCGGTTGGTGCCGGGGTAAAGCACAGGGTTGAACAAGGCCGCCAGGCCTCGGGCGATACGTGCATCGGTATCGAGCATGCGCTCGTTTTCGATCATGCCGATGAACTGGCCCAGACGTTCGTTCAACTGGGCAATCAGATAGCGGTTGAAAGCGATGCTATGGTCGAGCAGCCAGTTGAAGGTCTGGCGATTCATGAAGGCAACACGTGTTTCACGCAGGGCCATTACATCGTAGCGACGGGGTTCGTTCTTCAGCATGGAGCCTTCGCCGATCCAGGCGCCGGTGCTGATGCCGGTCAGCGAGGTGGTCTTGCCCGTCGTCCAGTGGCTGGCCATCTTGCCCAGGCCGTCGACGATGCCCATCCAGTATTCGACAGGCTCGCCTTTCATGCAGATGAAGGCACCCGGCGCATAGCTGCGCTCGGTGGTTCCGGCGAGGGCTTTCTCCATTTCCTCGGCCGTCAACGACTGCCCCCACAAGGATGTACGCAGCAGTTCCTCAGCGTTTTTCAAAATATTTTCCGGATTGTCTGCCGAACGACAATTATACGTCCTTGAAGTGCATACACTGCGCAGCAAGCTCTATGATTGACGTGGATGACTGCAAGGCTGGTGTAAGCCATTGACGCCCACAATGAATCAAACGAACGTTAGATCGCGAACAATGAGTCGCGGCGGAGGAGACAAAGAAATGGCCACGCAGGCGAATTACGCCGCGGTGGATGGGTTGCATACCTTTCCCCGCTTGCTGTTCCATCACGCGACGGTGCGCCCGAACGCGCCCGCCATGCGCGAAAAGTACCTCGGCATCTGGCAGACCTGGACTTGGGCCGATGTCGCCGACCGTGTGCGCGCTCTGGCCTGCGGCCTGGCTGCGCTCGGTTTCAAGCGAGGCGATAACTTGGCTATCGTCGGCGACAACCGTCCGCACCTGTACATGATGATGACTGCCGCTCAATGCTTGGGCGGTGTGCCGGTGCCGCTTTACCAAGATGCCGTGGCCAACGAGATGTTGTTCGTGTTGCAGGATGCCGGTATTCGCTTTGTCGTTGTCGAGGATCAGGAGCAGGTCGACAAAATGCTCGAGGTCAAGGAACAGGTGGCGACGCTTGAGCATGTCATCTACGACGACCCGCGCGGCATGCGCCACTACGCGCAGCCTTTCCTGCATGACATCCACGAACTGATGGAAATGGGGCGCATCCATGATCGCAACCATTCCGACTTTCTCAATGCCGAAGTGGGCAAGGGGCATTTCGACGATACCTCGGTGATGCTCTACACCTCCGGTACCACCGGCAAGCCGAAGGGGGTCTGCCAGACCCATGCCGCATTTATCGCCGCCGCGCAGGGCGGTGTGCAGGTGGACAACATGACGGCGGACGGAGACATCCTGTCCTATCTGCCGATGGCCTGGGTCGGTGACCACCTCTTCTCCTTCGCCCAGGCGATGGTCGCCGGCTTCACCATCAATTGCCCGGAGTCTGGGGACACCGTAATGACTGACCTGCGGGAGATCGGTCCGACCTATTACTTTGCCCCGCCACGCGTGTTCGAGAGCCTGCTCACTTCCGTGATGATCCGCATGGAAGATGCCGGCAAGCTGAAGTACAAGATGTTCCACCACTTCATGGATGTCGCGAAGCGTTGCGGCGCCGATATCCTGGACGGAAAGTCTGTCCCCCTTGGGGAGCGCTTCCAGTACTGGCTGGGGAACCTCCTGGTCTACGGCCCGCTGCGCAACGTGCTCGGCATGAGCCGCATCAAGGTTGCCTACACCGCTGGTGCCGCCATCGGCCCCGACCTCTTCAAGTTCTACCGATCGATCGGCATCAACCTAAAACAGTTCTACGGCCAGACCGAAACCTGCGCCTACGTCTGCCTGCAGCCGGACGGCCAGATCAAATTCGACTCGGTAGGCCAGCCCGCACCGGGCGTCGAGATCAAGATCGCCGACAATGGCGAAGTACTGGTCAAGGGGCCGATGCTGCTCAAGGAATACTACAAGCGCCCGGATGCCACGGCTGAGACGATCAACGCCGACGGCTGGTTCATGACCGGCGACGCCGGCTTCCTCGACGAGGACGGCCACCTGAAGATCATCGACCGCGCCAAGGACGTCGGCAAGCTGTCGAACGGTGCGATGTTCGCCCCGAACTACATCGAGAACAAGCTGAAGTTCTTCCAGCACATCAAGGAAGTGGTCTGCTTCGGCCACGACCGCGACATGGTGTGCGCCTTCGTGAACATCGACATGGGCGCGGTCGGCAACTGGGCCGAGCGGCGCGGCATTGCCTACGCCGGCTACACCGATCTGGCCGGCAAGCCGGAAGTGCTGGAGCTGATCCGCGAATGCGTCGAACAGGTCAATTCCGACCTGGTGCACGACAGCATGGTGGCCGATTCGCAGATCCACCGCTTTCTGGTCCTGCACAAGGAACTGGACCCGGACGATGATGAGTTGACCCGGACCCGCAAGGTACGTCGCAACTTTGTTGCTGAGAAATACAAGGTGCTGATCGATGCGCTGTATGCCGGCAAGTCCAACCAGTACATCGAAACCGAGGTCAAGTTCGAGGATGGACGGCGCGGCAAGGTGGCCGCAGACCTGAAGATCGTTGATGCCAAAACCTTCCCGATCGTGAAAAAGGCAGCCTGAAAATGAGCAAAAAAATAGGCGACGTCATTCTCGACCTGCAAAATATTTCCCTACGCTTCGGTGGTGTCAAGGCGTTGACCGACATCTCGTTCAACGTCAAACAGCACGAAATCCGCGCCATCATCGGTCCCAATGGTGCCGGCAAGAGTTCGATGCTCAACGTCATCAACGGTGTGTATCACCCGCAGGAAGGCAAGATCTTCTGGCACGGCAACGAGCGCAAGAAGATGGAGCCCCATATGGCGGCCCAGCAGAACATTGCCCGTACCTTCCAGAACATCGCGCTGTTCAAGGGCATGTCCGTGCTCGACAACATCATGACCGGGCGCATCACCAAGATGAAGTCCAACTTCATCGAGCATGCGCTGTGGTT
>JAGWUW010000398.1 GCA_028868235.1 Betaproteobacteria bacterium
AGCCTGCTCCTTGGCATCGGCGGCCAGGGATTTTTTCTTGTCCAGCGTGGCGTTGATCTCGCCCATCAGTTCAGCACGGGTCAGGGCGATGGCCGACAGGTAGTACAGGTCGCGCGCCATCTGGTTCGGGTCGTCCCCATTGAGGATGAGCTGCAGCGAATCGGGCGTGCCACGCAGGTATTGCTTGTAGAGCAGTTTCTCCAGCTGGGATTGTTGCTGGGTCAGGGTGACGCCCAGTTCCTGAGACTGCTGTTCGAGGTTCTTCAGTTTGCGCTGCAACTGGCCGCGTTGTTCGTTCAGCTCGAGCAATTCGCGTTGCAGGCGGGAAATCAGGCGTTCCGACTCGCGCAGGCGGTCGCCGGCATCGGCCCGGCTTTCCTCGCTGCTCGACAGCTCCTTGCGCAAGCCCTCGATCCGGTTGCGCAATTCGCCGAGATCGGCCTGCTTTTCGGCGATTTCCGGCGTGGCAACGGGCGGCGCGGATTTATGTTCGGCGGCCGGTTTGGCGCAGACCGGCGCGGCGCCGGTGACTAATGCGGCAATCAGCCCTGCTGTCAGCCCCTTGCCGAACCGCACAAGGAGGCGCTTGTCGAACAGCGGATTTCCGGGAAACATTGAGATTGATTTCGATTAAGCCAAACGGGAATCGCTATTTTATAATGTGCCATTCACCGATAACGAGGTTTTATCTTGGAAACGCCCTCCTTCAGTCTGATCGACAAGCAGGAACACATAGAGCTGGCCGCCCGTGCATTGAAATCTATCGCGCACCCCTTGCGTCTGAAGATTTTGTGCGTTCTCGGCGATCAGGAAGCCTGCGTTCAGGAAATCGTCGATGCGGTGGGAACCTCGCAGAGCAATATTTCGCAGCACTTGGCCATCCTCCGCGAAAAGGGGGTGCTGGTTACTCGCAAGGATGCCAATCGCGTCTTCTATCGTGTAGGGGACCAACGTACGCTGCAACTGGTTGGCATGATGCGCGAAGTCTTCTGCGGAACGGGAGACTGAGCCATGCCGATGGAGTTCATCAACCAGAATATCCTGCTCATTTCTCTGGTCGTGGTCAGCGCTGGGTCGCTGCTTTGGCCTCTCTTTTCTCGTCCTTCCGGGAATAGCGTTTCACCCGGCGAAGCCACCCAGCTGATCAATCGTGAAGATGCACACGTCGTCGATGTGCGTGAACCCGATGAATTTGCCGGCGGTCATCTGCCGGAGGCAATCAATGTTCCCGTGAGCAAGCTAACCGAGCGAATCGGCGAGCTGGAAAAATTCAAGGGCAAGCCTGTGATCCTGTGTTGTGCATCCGGCATGCGCTCGAACAAGGCCTGCGGCGAGTTGCAGAAATTGGGCTTCGATAAACTGTACAACCTCGCTGGTGGTGTCGATGCCTGGGTTGGAGCCGGCTATCCGATCAAAAAGGGTGGCAAAAAGAAATGAGTGCTCGTGTCCTGATGTATACGACGGCAGTTTGCCCGTATTGCACACGTGCCAAGCAGTTGCTGAAAGCACGGGGTGTGACCGATATCGAGGAAGTCCGTGTTGATCTCGATCCCGAGCGGCGCGATGAAATGATGCAGAAAACCCAGCGGCGTACAGTACCGCAAATCTTCATCGGCGATACTCACGTCGGTGGTTGTGACGATCTTCATGCGCTCGATGCAGCAGGTAAATTGAAGTCGCTGCTCGAAAGCTGACCCGAAACGATTCAAACTCAGAAAGTAAACCATGGAACAAAACGCACAACCGGTCTTCGGTATCGAAAAACTCTATGTCAAGGATCTATCGGTCGAAGTGCCGAATGCGCCGGAAGTCTTCCTGGAGCGCGAACAGCCGCAAGTTGAGATTCAGCTCAATTCCAGTGGTCGCGGCGTGGGCGAAGGCGTCTTTGAGGTTGTACTGACGGTGACCGTCACTGCCAAAATGGGCGAAAAGACCGTATTCCTTGTTGAGGTCGGTCAGGCGGGTATCTTCCGTATCCAGAATGTGCCGGACGAGCAGATGGAGCCGCTGATTGCTGTCGCTTGTCCGAATATCCTCTTTCCGTATGCTCGTGAAGCGGTATCCGATGCCGTTTCTCGTGCCGGCTTCCAGCCCATCGTCCTGCAGCCGGTCAATTTCGAGGGTATGTACATGCAGCGCCTGCAGCAGCAGGCCGAATCCGGTGCGCCGGCTGAAGTGTCGATCCAGTAAGGGTGAAGGTCATGTGGCGCCGCGCGCTTGTCGCTTTTTCGCTGCTTGGCGCGGCGAGTGTCGCACTCGCTATCGACTACCGGTCGGTCAGCGTGCCGGCAGCCATTTTGTATGATGCTCCCTCGCAAGCCGGTAAGAAACTGTACCTGATCAAGGCGCAGACACCGGTTGAAGTCGTGGTCCGTCTCGACGGTTGGTTCAAGGTGCGCGACGCCGAAGGTACGCTGGCCTGGATCGAGACGAAAAACCTCGCCGACAAGCGCACACTGGTTGTGACAGCGCCCCATGCTGAGATTCGCCAGACTGACAAGGCCGAGGCTACTGTCTTGGTTGAGCTCGACAAATGGGTTGCTGTCGAATTTGTTGAGCCGGCTTCCCCGGGCTGGGTTAAGGTTCGGCATCGCGATGGCGTGACTGGCTATATCCGCTCGACGCAGGTCTGGGGTCTATGAAAATTACGTTGCTTGGCGCCGGTGCCTGGGGGACGGCACTGGCCATCGCATTTTCTGGAAAGCATAACGTTACGTTATGGTCGCGCGAAGGCGATGTGGCCGCTGAATTACTGGCG
>JAGWUW010000399.1 GCA_028868235.1 Betaproteobacteria bacterium
CTGGCTGCGCTTTTCCGACGCGAACGGCGACTACACGAACCACTGCAACCCGATGCTGACGACCTGCACCGGCAACGGCGAAACCACGCGCGGCACGTGGAAGACGCGCATGCAGTTGATCGGCCTGGCGTACAACTACAAGTTCTGATCGCGGCCGCGATGATGTTTTGGTGGGCGCGGGGCGCCCACCAGATAAAACGTTAGCCGTAGGATGGGCTCGGGGAGCCAGTCTTTTAAAGGTCTCAGTTGACTCTGCCCTCCTTTAGTACACGCGCTGTCGAGACATGGCGGCGCTTGTCGGCAGCTGTGGCTGTGCTTTTCTTCTTGGGCGGTTTGGGTTTGCTTGGATTCTTTCGGAGCGCCTTGGGCCTGGCGTATACTGCGATGTCCAGCAGGATGCGGCTTAACTTTGGGGCTCCTATGGCGTCATATGGCCTCCAGATGGAGGCCATTGTCGCCATCATCATGCCGGCGTAGCAGGCCCTGACTTCGACAGCCACATAGAACGGTGACAGTTCGAGGCCGCTGTTCCTTAAATCATGCGCCGCCTCGACGGCCGCTTGCAAAACGATCAGGACGTTATAAGCCAATACCGCCACGCCGAAAGCGAGCAAGGCTGCCCGTGGATGGCCCAGCGTTTTCACTTCGCTGCGCAAAACAGATTCAAGTCGCTGGAACATCGACTCGATCTTCCAGCGGTGCCGATAGAGACGCGCTATCGCCCGTGCCGAGAAGTGCCTCGGCAGATTCGACAACACCCGGATGACCGTTTCGCCATTTTCGGTCTGCCCGGTTAAATGCAATTCGATACGCCTTAGCGTCACCGGATGGCCTGCTTCGTCGTTGAACTCTACGGCCTGTTCGTAGACACGACCTGTTGCAACGCGCCCTTGAAAGGACGTCTCGCCAAGAACACGGGGACTGGGCGTGGAACTGTGCTCTCGCACGATAAACTCGCAACCACGGCGATCCCATTCGCCCAAGATAGTCCGAGTGCTGAACGCGCGATCGGCAATCCATAGCTCGCCTGGCATCGCGCGTTCGAGCAATGACGACATCACGGCCCGCTCCTGCGTGTACGCGTCTTCGCATGGTTCGATATCCACCACCATCCGCAAGTCCGGGTCGTAGACCACCAGAGAGTGGCCAGGCAGGGGAGCGCCACTAAAGCCGCGCAATGGCTTGAGACGCTTCTCGGTCGCGGGCAGGTGACTACCGTCGACGATACGTAGGCGGTAGCCCGGCACCATGGGCTGATTACGTTCGATCATCGGCGCCAGCACGTCGCCCAAACGTGCTGCGCTCTGCGTCACCAATGCTCGCACCAGATTCGGTTCTGTACGCTTGATCTTGTCGTACAGCGCCTGCACTGATACCGGCAATTCTGGACATTCCCGTGCGGCCGCGTGCAAGGATGGGCGTAACCCAACTGCCACCAACGACATCAATTCAACCGTCGTCGAGAACAACAACTCCCTCTGGTACTGCGCGCCACCCTCGCGCTCGAACATCTTGTCGATCCAAGTCGGTTCCAATGCATATTGCAGCGCTAGCCGCGCCATCACCGTCACCGGACTTCTCTGCGCGCAATGGGATACCACCGCATTCATCACCATGACATAGTCCTCCTATGTCACTTTGATGCCGTCTTTTCACGATAGTGCCGCACTATTACGAGGGCTCTACAGAACCACCTTTAAAAGACTGGCACAGGGTGCCCACCCTACGTAGAGATACGAGGCGGCTCCGCTCTCGTGCGCGATCCGGCCGCCGCAAACTATCACCGCGTGGACGGGAAGACCCGTTCACCCTACGTAGTCCTACGTAGCAAGCTGCGTAATCATGCGCTTGCCCGTTGCCGATCCATGCAAGATACTGTCAGGCACGCTGCAACCCGTGCAAGCCGGCATCGACCGGTTGCGCAGCGCATCCAAAATCGGAGGAGTCAACATGAAACGTCTCACAAGCCAGCTCGGCTGGGCTGCGCTTTCGCTCGCGGGCGCCGTCTCGCTCGCCTACGTCGCCTTGAAGCGCGGCGAATCCATCAACGCGGTCTGGGTCGTCATCGCGGCCGTCTGCGTCTATCTCATCGCCTACCGCTTCTACAGCCTGTACATCGCCGACAAGGTGATGGGCCTCGATGCCCGCCGCCAGACTCCGGCGTACAAGTACAACGACGGCCTCGACTTCGTGCCGACGAACCGCTACGTGTTGTTCGGCCACCACTTCGCCGCGATCGCCGGCGCCGGCCCCCTGGTCGGCCCCGTGCTCGCCGCGCAAATGGGCTATCTGCCGGGCATGCTGTGGATCCTGGCCGGCGTCGTGTTCGCCGGCGCCGTGCAGGACTTCATGATCCTGTTCATCTCGATGCGCCGCGACGGCCGCTCGCTCGGCGACCTGATCAAGTCCGAAATGGGCGAGGTCCCCGGCGTCATCGCCCTGTTCGGCACCTTCATGATCATGGTGATCATCCTGGCCGTGCTGGCGCTGATCGTCGTGAAGGCCCTGACCGCCTCGCCGTGGGGCGCGTTCACCGTGATGGCGACGATCCCGATCGCGCTGTTCATGGGCATCTACTCGCGCTACATCCGCGTGGGCCGCATCGGCGAGGTGTCGCTGATCGGCTTCGTGCTGCTGATCGGCGCCATCGCCGGCGGCCAGTACGTGCACGATTCGGCCACCTTGGCCACGATGTTTAACTTCACCGGCAAGCAACTGACCTGGATGCTGATCGGCTACGGCTTCGTCGC
>JAGWUW010000400.1 GCA_028868235.1 Betaproteobacteria bacterium
CATAGCTGGCAGCGTAAAGATCCATCATTTGGCGCAGCATTGAGGCCGGATTGAGCAGTGTCAGCTGGCGGCCATCAGTCGTCGTAACGTCACGCCCCGGCACATGCGACAACCAGGGTACGGATTTCTGCGTTTCGGTAATCGGCACATATACACCACCGTGCATCGTGCCCCAGCGGCGAAAAGTGATGTCCTTGTTGAGATTGGCCCGCGCTGCGGCATACGCCATGCTCATCGTCTGGCGCTCGGCATTGCGCAAATTCCAGAACATCGAAAAGCCTATCGTGCCAGTCCACAACACGATGGACAGCAAAAACAGGCGTCCGCGCAAATTATTCCCGGCCATTCCGCTCACCGCAGGCATTCAGTACCCAGAACTTAGCACATCCGAATTAATTTTCCTTGCGTTGCATCACCATTCCAGCCATTGCCTGGAATGGCTGCCACGCAAACGCGCCGGCAATTGCTCCAAAACGTAACATCTGTATCGCCACGGCACACTACCAACCACCCAACATTCATCAACACATTGGCGAACAGCACACCACAACTTTGATTTTTAAGTGATTTTATCCCAATTACCACCTGATCGATGCTGCTGGCACGGGGCCTGCACATTGTTTGGCACGAGTCACGGCGAAAACACAACGCCGGCCTTGAGTTAACCCGTTCGCAACTTCATTCCAGAACACAGGAGACAAACATGATTTATGCAGCTCCCGGTGCCGCCGGTGCCAAGATCGCCTATAAAGACCGTTACGACAACTTCATCAACGGCAAGTGGGTTGCCCCGGTCAAGGGCCAGTATTTCGACGTAATCACCCCGGTTAACGGCAAGCCCTACACCAAGGCCGCCCGTTCTAGCGCCGAAGACATTGAACTGGCTCTGGACGCCGCCCACGCCGCTTTCCCGAAGTGGGGCAAGACCGATGCCACCACCCGTTCCAACATCCTGCTGAAGATCGCCGACCGCCTGGAAGCCAACCTGGAACTACTGGCCTACGCCGAGACCGTCGATAACGGCAAGCCGATCCGCGAAACTCTGAATGCCGACATCCCTCTGGCCGTCGACCACTTCCGCTACTTCGCTGGCTGCCTGCGCTCGCAGGAAGGCGGCATCTCGGAAATCGACGAGAACACCATGGCTTACCACATCCACGAGCCGCTGGGCGTCGTTGGCCAGATCATCCCCTGGAACTTCCCGATCCTGATGGCCGCCTGGAAGCTGGCCCCGGCCCTCGGCGCCGGCAACTGCGTCGTGCTGAAGCCGGCCGAATCGACCCCGATCTCCATTCTGATCCTGGTCGACCTGATCGCCGATCTGCTGCCGCCGGGCGTCCTGAACATCGTCAACGGCCTCGGTCGCGAAGCCGGCATGCCGCTCGCCACCTCCAAGCGCATCGCCAAGATTGCCTTCACCGGCTCCACCGCCACCGGCCGCGTCATCGCTCAAGCCGCTGCCAACAACCTTATCCCGGCCACCCTGGAACTGGGCGGCAAGTCGCCGAACATCTTCTTCGCCGACGTCATGGACAAGGACGATGCCTTCCTCGACAAGGCCATCGAAGGCATGGTGCTGTTCGCCTTCAACCAGGGTGAAGTTTGTACCTGCCCGTCGCGTGCCCTGATCCAGGAATCCATCTACGACAAGTTCATCGAACGCGTCCTGAAGCGTGTTGCTGCTATCAAGCAAGGTTCCCCGCTGGATACCGACACCATGATGGGTGCCCAGGCGTCCGACGTTCAGATGGAAAAGATCCAGTCCTACCTCAAGCTCGGCAAGGAAGAAGGCGCTCAGTGTCTGATCGGTGGCGAGCGTGCCAACCTGGGTGGAGACCTGGAAGGTGGCTACTACATCCAGCCGACTCTGTTCAAGGGCCACAACAAGATGCGCATCTTCCAGGAAGAAATCTTCGGGCCGGTGCTGGCCGTGACCACCTTCAAGGACGAAGCCGAAGCCCTGGCCATCGCCAATGACACCCCGTACGGCCTCGGCGCCGGCGTCTGGAGCCGTAACGGCAACGTCGCCTACCGCATGGGTCGCGCCATCCAGGCCGGCCGCGTGTGGACAAACTGCTACCACGCCTACCCGGCGCACGCTGCCTTCGGCGGCTACAAGGAATCCGGTATCGGCCGCGAGACCCACAAGGTCATGCTCGACCACTACCAGCAAACGAAGAACCTGCTCGTTTCCTACTCGGAAAACAAGCTGGGCTTCTTCTAAGCAAACCATTCGGCGCCGGCCGGCTGCTATACCCTTTACCCGGGGTATGGCAGCGCCTGGCCGATGCCTCAGAGGCATCTCCTCCACTGGCCCAATGTTTTGCGGGCAACTCTTGGGGGCGGGCAACCGCCCCTCTTTTTTAGATTTCGTTTTCAGGAGAAGACCATGGTCGACCGCGTCACCGCCACACCGGCAACGCTGGAACTGATCCAGCTCCTGAAACAGCAATACGGATCGGAGCTGATCTTTCTCCAGTCCGGCGGCTGCTGCGACAACAGCTCCCCCAACTGCTACCTGCCGGGCGAACTGACCATCGGCCCTTACGAAATCCATCTCGGCGATATTGGCGGGGTGCCGTTTTACATGACTACCGCACAATACGAGTACTGGAAACACACGCAACTGATCATCGACGTCATTCCGGGCAACGGAGATACCTTTTCGCTCGAAGGTGGAACTGGCAAATCGTTTCTTACCCGTTCCCGGCTGTTTACGGACGCCGAATGGGCCGAACTGCAAG
>JAGWUW010000401.1 GCA_028868235.1 Betaproteobacteria bacterium
TTGAGGTTTTTAATAGGATCCACGGGGATCGGGGCAATGCCTGTTTCCCAGTTACAAAGCAGATTGGCGGAGAAAATTGATGGCAAAGAGTGGCCAACGCTTCATCAAGGAAAACCGGGCTCCCCGGGTTCACATCGAATACGAAGTGGAAACGGGCGGCGCCAAGCAGAAGGTGGAACTGCCTTTTGTCATGGGCGTAATGTCTGACCTCTCCGGCAAGAGCAAGGTCGAGAAGAAGTCGCTGAACGATCGCGAATTCCTCGATTTCGACATGGACAATTTCGACAAGCGCATGGCCGCGATCAAACCGCGCGCCGCCTTCAATGTCGACAATACCCTGACCGGCGAAGGCAAGCTGGCGGTCGATCTTGAATTCAACAAGATGGAAGACTTCTCGCCCGGCGCTATCGCCCAAAAGGTTCCTGCACTGGCCCAGCTGCTTGAGGCCCGCCAGCAGGTGAACGACCTGATGCTGTTCATGGACGGCAAGGACGGCGCACAGGATCTGCTCGAGAAGCTGCTCAAGGATCCCGATCTGATGAAAGCCCTTGCTGCTGCCAAGCCGGCCGCCGGTGAAGGCGAAGCGTCGGAATAAGGGGTCAGCCCTCAAGTCCGCAAACCCAGATCACAGGCGTTACCGCCACTCAGTTTTAAGTTTCAGGGAAGTCCGAGATGTCCACCGAAAAGGTACAATCCAGCGGCGCAGCAACCGAAACCGAACTCGCTACCGACGATTTCGCCTCGCTGCTGCGCAAGGAATTCAAGCCCAACACCGAAGAGCGCGCAAACCGCATCGACACCGCCGTCGCCACGCTGGCTCAGCAGGCGCTGGCCGACAGTGCAATCATCGGTGACGACGTCTTCTCGACGATGGACAAGCTGCGCTCGGCCATCGACGCGAAGCTGACCGAGCAGGTCAACCAGATCATTCACCACGAAGAATTCCAAGCCTTGGAAAGCGCATGGCGCGGCCTGAACTACATGGTGATGAACACCTCGACGGGCAAGGATCTCAAGATCCGCGTGCTGAACATCGGCAAGGACGAATGCTACAAGATGTTCCGGCAGTATCGCGATGCTGCCTGGGACCAGAGCCCGCTGTTCAAGAAGATCTACGAATCCGAATTCGGCCAGCTGGGCGGACAGCCCTATGGCTCGATCACTTGCGACTACTACTTCGACCATTCCGCCCCTGACCTTGAGGTCATGAAGGGTCTGGCCAAGGTGGGCGCGGCGGCGCACTGCCCGTTCATCACCGCAGCAGCCCCGGCCCTGCTCGGCATGCAGAGCTGGACCGAGCTTTCCAACCCGCGTGATATCGCCAAGCAATTCGATGCCATGGAATATGCCGCATGGCGCTCGTTCCGTGACAGCACCGACAGCCGCTATCTGGCACTCGCCATGCCACGCTTCCTCGGCCGTCCGGCCTATGGCGCCAAGACCGATCCGATCGATGAGTTCGATTTTGAAGAAGATGTCGGCGGCGATCACGACAAGCACCTGTGGGTCAACGCGGCCTATGCCATGGGCACCCGCATCACCGAAGCCTTCAGTACCTGGGGCTGGTGCAGCCGCATCCGCGGTGTGGAAAGCGGCGGCACGGTAGAGAACCTGCCGACGGCCATGTTCCCCACCGACGACGGCGGCGTCGACATGAAGTGCCCGACCGAGATCGCCATTTCGGATCGCCGCGAAGCCGAGCTTTCAAAGGCCGGCCTGATGTCGATGGTTCACCGCAAGAATTCCGACAAGGCGACCTTCATCGGCGCGCAGACCGTCCACAATCCGCCGGTCTATGACGAGGCTTCGGCCACCGCCGCAGCCAACCTCTCGGCCCGTCTGCCCTACATCTTCTCCAGCTGCCGCTTTGCCCACTATCTGAAGTGCATGGTGCGTGACTGGATCGGTGGCACCCGCACCGGCAACCAGATCCAGGAAGACCTGACCCGCTGGGTATCGAACTACATCGACGGACAGCCCGATTCCTCGACCGAGGAAACCAAGGCCCGCCTGCCGCTGAAGGATGCCAAGATCGAGGTTGTTCCCGACGAGGAAAACCCCGGTTACTACATGGGCAAGTTCCTGTTCGTTCCGCACTACCAGCTGGAAGGCATGGACGTTTCGCTCAGCATGGTTTCCCGCCTGCCCAACGCAGGGAGCTGATAAGCCGGCAAGGTAAAAGTAATAAAAACAAGACTTTCGGATCGCCAATCGAATTGAACTCTTCCACCAGGAGAAGACACTATGACACCTGATATTTTCCTCAAGCTCGATGGCATCAAGGGTGAGTCCAAGGACAAGACCCACAAGGGCGAAATCGATATCGAAAGCTTTTCGTGGGGCCTCTCGAACGGCGGCACGATGAGCTATGGCGGTGGCGGCGGTGCCGGCAAGGTGTCGTTCCAGGACATCTCGGTCCACAAGCTGGCCGACTCTTCCTCGCCTTCGCTGATGCAGGCCTGCGCCGGCGGCAACCACATCAAGTCGGGCGTGCTCACCGTGCGCAAGGCAGGCGGCAAGCAGGAAGAGTTCTACAAGATCTCTCTGGCCAACATCCTTGTTTCGAGCATCTCGAACACCGGCGCCAATGGCGGCGTACCCACCGAAATGGTCAGCCTGAACTTCGAAGAAATCAAGTTCGACTATAAGGAACAGGGTTCGGACGGCTCGCTGGGCGGCGTCGTCAAGTTCGGCTGGAACCTGAAGCAGAACTCGAAGGTCTGACGGGCCTTCGA
>JAGWUW010000402.1 GCA_028868235.1 Betaproteobacteria bacterium
TGAATTGCACCTGCCATACGGGTTCTCGGGGATATTTTTCCGATAGCGTGGCAATGGCTTCGTTGAGCTGCGTGATGAAAACTTCCTGCATCTGAGGATGTAGATGCGCTTCTGGCTCCTCGATAAATACGAGGTGCGTCCCCGGTCTGGAGGCGGTGCTGCGATAGGCTTTGTGCAGGGCTTCGAGCTGGAGCAGGATATAGATCAGATTGCGCGTTCCAAGGCCGTTGTAGCCCTCAGGCAGATGGACACCATCTGTGCCCGTGTAGAGAATCCGGGTGTTGTCGGTCAGGAGGCTTTCAACGTCGATTTGAGTCTGAGGTCGCAACTCGGTATCGTTGAGGCTCGGGAACCCGAATGAGTTCAGCGCAGGCAAAAGCCCCTTGAGCTGATCGTCAAAATCGCCCTGCATGGTCTGCTCGATACCCCCGACGGCAGCCTTGAGCTGATTGACGATTTCCTGATCGCCCGGCGATGCGTTGAGATTGCTCGCGGTTCGGAAGAGCTTGTTGAGAAGCTTGCCGATGACGTCGGTATCCCCACGCTTGCCCATATCCAACGTGCGCTGCGCCTTGACGAAGCCAGTCTGCAAGAGCGCCTTAAGTTCGGTGGTGCCATCGAACGCCCGTCGATTGTTCGCATCGGTCGGGTCGATCGCGAAACACTTGATCGAATAGGCGGTGGGAATCGCATCCCGGAGGTGTCGGAACAGCACCTCGTTGGCGTTCGGTGCTCCGGCTTCGTAGTCGGGAAGATCGAGCAGCGGCGTGAGCTTGTTGAGCGAGCACGAGTATTCGATCAGGGCGATAGCGCTGGTGCAGGCCGGGTCGAGGTCGATGATGAAGGGAGACAGGGGACCGAGGTCGGGCTCCGCGTCGTCATATGTGAAAGTGAGGGTCAACGAGATACGCGGGAGAGCGGCAAGAACCATTTCCGGCGGACTGTCCGCAGCATCTCGTGCCGCCTTGGCGGTGACAAAATGCGAGCGAACGGCGGCCGAGAAGTCCTCTAAACGAAACGCGCCAACATGCTCACCAAGAAACTTGTCGAATACCTCGGCAAGTGAAGTCTTGCCGCTGTTATTCCGGCCGACAATTACCGTCGCTCCGCGCTCGATAGCAATTTCCACACTTTCAAGCAGGCGGAACCCATCTACGCGAACATTTGAAAGCTTGACCATGCACTCCCTCCGTCAAGCTATTGTAGACTGGCGCGATTTCGTCTCCAGAGCCTATTTGCCCGTAATCGTTTCTATCCACAAGGAAACGGCATCGTGTTTCGTTCGGAGTGAGCGCGAACGAGGTGGATCTGATTGGCACCGGGTTGGTAGAGGTCCAGAGGGTCGACGAGCTGCCTACCACGTTGGTTAGGCACTTCGGTCGGCATCCAATCGGCTTCGCATTTCTGGAGCCACTTCCGCGAACACCTGAACGATTTCCAGCAGCGCCGCGACTTCGCAGATCTCGCCGAACGTTCGTCCACGCCAAAGCAACACTTCGGGCTCGCGGGCAAACTCTGGAGTACCAAACACAATTGCAAAGTAGGTGCTCAGGCCCGGATCCCACCCCACCGCCACCTCGAATAGGTCCCCACGATGATGTAGCGGCTTCAACGAATACCGGCTCATCGGCTCACCAGTCGCTCGCCAGCATGATCGTGACAACGCGGAAACTCTGCTGCGCGTCCCAAGGCGTTTCCGACCCCCAGGAAAACGTCCCGTCGTTGGCGTAGACGTCGACCTTCCAGAAGATCTTGTGCCCCTGGAACTCCACCGCGCCGAAGTCGCGCTCGCCGTGAGGGTCGTTCCCCGGCTCGATCGGGGTCTCGTTGATGAGCCTGCGCAGCGCCGCCTGGCCCAGCATCAGGCTGACTTGGCGGACCCCGGGGTCCTCGGCATCTCCAGCAAGGATGTCGGCCAGCGCCCGCGTGAACACCGTGCGCGAGGTGGGCAGCGAACCAGCACGGGCCGCGTCGTTGAGCCGGGCGATCTCGGCAGTGTGGTCAACGGCGGCAGGCGTAGCTTGAGCAAGCTGGGTCATCGGTTCTTCCTTTCAAGATTGATCCCCCGCCGAGCGCCCCCTCCCCTCCGCCGTCTGGTTGACGGGGCCTGATCGTTCACGCTACGTTCTTTTGGAAAGGATCTCGCCATGCCCGCTCCCAGCCACCTCGACCATTTCGATCTCGACATCGGCCTGCGCGATGCGTCGTGCGACGAGAACCTGCCACCGGTGCGCCGGGCGATCGCGGCGCTGTGCATCGGGGTCGGCGTGGACGACGCCTATCTGTCGGTCCGGGAACTGCGCGAGGCAGTGTCGCTGGTCCATGAGAATGCTCCCGGCGGGCGGGCAAAGCTCGCCGGAATCCTCAGCACGCAGTGCGACGATTTCCAGCGGGCGATCTATTACTGCCTGGCCGGGCGCGGCGTGGTCGAAATGGCCGAGGCGATGGATTGGCTGCTGACGATCCTCAAGGCGCGCGGCCGCACCGCGGCCTGGCTCAGCCGACTGCGGGTGCGACGAAAGGACCACGTTTCGCCCTATGTCAGCGAAGCGCCCGACGGACCGGTCGTATCGGCCAGCGCCGATTTCGAGCTCGGGCAATCGTGGTTCGTCGAGCGCGGTCCCGGGCCTTACTGATCATCGGGCTCGTCGTCGTTGCAGGTGACGACCCGCGAGACGGTTCGCCCCGGCGCCGCCTTGCTCGCCAGGACCACGCGGAAGGGCTGCAGCGG
>JAGWUW010000403.1 GCA_028868235.1 Betaproteobacteria bacterium
GGAAACAGCCTGCAGCGCAATCGATCTAGACCATATCAGCGATGGCCGCGCTGTTCTGGGGCTCGGTTCAAGTGCCGAAAGCCAGATCGAGGGCAGCTTCGGCATGACCTATGGCAAGCCGCTGGCCCACATGCGTGAGGTGGTTGGGCAGGTCCGCGAAGTCATCGCCAAGGGCCACACAGGTGAATTGACGCGGCTTGAGGGCGAATACCACACACTGGATCTCTCACATTTCCGGCTGGTTAGGCCGGCACGTCGCAGTGCCATTCCGGTCTATCTGCCGGCAGTGTTCGAAAAGGCTTGCGAGCAGGCCGGGGCTATCGCCGACGGATTGCTGGGTCACCCGCTGTGGACCACCCGTTGGCTGCAAGACCGCGTGGGTCAATCACTCAAAGCAGGGTTAGACAAAGCGGGGCGCGGCCGCAGCGATGTCGACGTCAATCTGATGATCTTCACCGTAATCAATCCCAACCGCGCCGAGGCCATTGCGGATGCCCGCGCCAATATCGCCTTCTACACGCAGTCGCCGCAGTATCTGCGCTATTTCAGCGAAATCGGCTTCGGCACTGAAGCGCTGGCGATTCAGGCGGCCTTCGCCGCTCAGGATTACGACGCAATGGCCAAGGCTTGCCCCGATGAAATGGTCAGCGCCATCACCATCCTTGGTTCGGTCGATGACGTTCGCGCGCAAGTTTCCGAGCGCGCTGTTCATGTCGATTCCATTACCCCGGTCGTGCCGCAATTTGGTATCGAACCTGAAAAGGCGGCGATCTATCGCCAACGCATAGCGGAGCTGTTTTATGGCTGAAGCCTGGTGGGCCATCGCCCGATCCGAGGAAGTAACCGCGGCAAAGCCGATCAATGTCGATATCGGGGAGCAGCCAGTTGTCTTGTGGCGCGATCAACAGGGTGTGCCCTACGCGCTGGAAGACCGCTGCCCGCATCGCCGCGCGCCGCTGTCTCTGGGCTGCGTTCTTGGCAACGGCATGATCCAGTGCGGTTACCACGGCTGGACCTATGATGGCGAAACCGGCCACCTGAAAGACATCCCCAACCTGAAAAGCGATGCAAAATTCCCCTCGCTTTATCGCGCGATCCCATTTGCAGTCGCGGAGGGCGGCGGTTTCGTGCGGGTCTGTCTCGATGCCAAGGCACCCACGCCAGAACCGGCCAACCAGACGCTGCCTCTGTCCGGGACCGTTAATGTCGCGCTGGACCATGAACATTATATTGCGGCCCTGTTCGATGACCCGGCGCTGGTTTTGGCCATTCGCGGCGTTCGCTTTACCCCTTACCTTCTGGCTGAACTGGCTGAACAGGAAGGCAGGCTGGTTCTCGAACGGTCATGCCAGTGGGCGGGGCTTCATTGGCCGTCGCCATTCAGTTCGGACTTTCCGATTACCTTGCACATTTCGACCGATCCGGTGACCGGAGAGAGCGATCTGCTGCTGCGTGATGATGACTTCAATTCGCTGATGCATGCGACTGTAGCCCCTGTTCCTGCCGCAAGAGGGGTTACGCAAGTTCGCTGGCGCGCCAAGCTGGGAGACAACCGGCCCGGGATGGCAGCGAAACTGATGGGATTTGGAGCACCACTCACCGTTCACTCTGCCATTAATGGCGAAGCCTTGCGCGTGTTGAAGCCTTCCGCATCCATCCATGCGGCGACGTTGCGGAATGAAATCATCGCGCGATCTGCCGAGACAAACGCAGCCTAAAAAACCGGAGAAGACGATCATGCTAGACGTCAAAGAGTCTGCAACTACCGACGATTATGTCGATCCGATTACCGCTGATCCACGAGAATTTGCCGCCAAGGTCAATGCCTGGGTGCCGCATGACATCGTGTTGAAAGACGCCTGGTTTCCCCTCGCCCACAGTTTTGCCGTGGTGAAGAAGCCGATCCGCCGGGCGATCTATTCGCAGCCCTATTTCCTGTGGCGCGAAGGGGATACTGCGGTTGCCTCGGAATTCCATCCGTCAGAGAGCATGACCGGGGCCAAGAGCCCCTATTCCGATGCAGCCGGCCGCTATCCGGTAATCGAAAAATATGGCTACGCGTGGTGCTGGTTCGGCAATCCGGCCAATGCCGCGCCGGAACACATCCCCAGTCTGCCCTATCTGCCCGAAGATGGCGGTTTGCCGATGCACATGTTGGGCACAGTCCGCTTCGATTGCACCGCGCCGCTCAGTCTGGAAAACCTGATCGATCTCACTCACGCCGATTTCCTTCATGCCGATGTTGTCGGCGATGAAAAGATGGACAAGGAAACTGTAGAGGTTTTCCATGACAGCGAGACCATCACCATGGTCCGCACCTGCGTCAACAAGTCAGTCGCGCCGATCATGAAGTGGTTTGGCGGCGTCAAATCCGATGTGCAGCAGGTCCGTCAGGTGATCCGCATCTATCTGCGCAGCCATGCGGCGATTGCCTATGGCCGCTTCAGCCCGGGCGACAATGTCCAGTTGTTCCACCCCTGCGTGCCTGAGACACGGGACCGCACGCGGCTGGACTATGCGATGAACACATCGAACGTGAAGAAAACCAACTTCTTCCGCTATCTGATGCCCAAGGCCAGCTACAAGGTCTCGCGGCAGGACAGCTATATGACCAGCCCCCAAAGCCCGCGCTACATGCAGCCCGAAAAGCGCAAGGATCTGCATTCGCCGCTCGATGAAGCTGGCCAGAAGTACCGCGTCTTGATGCTCGCCCTGGCCGA
>JAGWUW010000404.1 GCA_028868235.1 Betaproteobacteria bacterium
GCGACAAGTGCAAGGGCAACGCCAAGACCAAGGCCCTGATCGACTGCCTGCAACCGGATCGCCGCGTCGACATCGAAGTCATCGGCACCAAGTAAGCCGACTGCGCTTCAATCAAAAGCCCTGCTTCGGCAGGGCTTTTTCTTTTCCCTCAGCCCTCACGACACCATGCTCAACGCCGATCAAGCCGAACTCGATAAATTTGGAGAACTCGCCCACCGCTGGTGGGATCCGAACAGCGAATTCAAGCCGCTGCACGACATCAACCCGCTGCGCCTAGACTGGATTGACCACGCGATCGGCTTGGCCGGAAAGCGTATTCTCGATGTCGGGTGCGGCGGCGGGTTATTGTCTGAAGGCATGGCAGCTCGAGGCGCCTCCGTCACCGGTATCGACCTTTCGGAAAAGCCTCTCGGTGTCGCCAAGCTGCATCTACTAGAAAGCGGCCACAAGGTTGATTACCGCAAAATTTCTGTCGAGAAACTGGCCGATGAACAGCCCGATTCCTTCGATGCTGTGACCTGCCTAGAGATGCTTGAGCATGTTCCCAATCCATCGAGCGTGATTACGGCCTGCGCACGGCTAGTCAAGCCCGGCGGCCAGGTTTTCCTGTCGACCCTGAACCGCAATCCCAAGTCCTATCTATTTGCTGTCCTCGGCGCTGAATACATTCTCAAAATGCTGCCAAAAGGCACGCACGACTACGCCAAGTTCATCAAACCCTCAGAACTGGCGCGCTGGGCCAAACTAGCCAACCTGGAACCAGCAGAGCTGGTCGGCATGAGCTACAACCCGCTCAGCCAGCAATACAGCCTGGGCAGGGACACCAGCGTCAACTACCTGATGCGCGCCACTCGAAATGCTTGAAGCAGTCCTATTTGACCTGGATGGCACGCTGGCCGACACCGCACCCGATCTAGGCGAGTCGGTCAATGTTCTGCTACAGGAAGAAGGATACCCGGCAAAACCCCTCGAAATCTTGCGCCCCTATACTTCGCAAGGGGTGCGCGGCCTGCTGAAGGCCGGCTTTGATATCGACAGCACCCATCCGACCTACGAATACCGTTCCCGGCGCTTTCTCGAGCTTTACCTCGAGCGCTTGTGCAAAGCAACTCGCCTGTTCCAAGGTATTCCGGAATTGCTGGATGCATTGGAAGCACACCACTTAGTTTGGGGCATCGTCACCAACAAGCGGATGCGGTTTACCGATCCTCTGGTCGCCCAACTAGGCCTGACGCCACGCACCACCTGCGTAGTCTGCGGCGACACAACGGCAGAGGCGAAGCCCTCGCCGTTGCCTATCCTGCACGCCTGTCGACTGCTCGACTGCGAACCCGAACGCACGTTGTACGTTGGTGACGACCGACGCGATATCGTTGCCGGAAAGGCAGCAGGCTGCCTAACCGTTGCCGTCAGTTACGGCTATCTCGGTGACAGCGGCCCGCTGCACACCTGGGGAGCCGATCTGATCATCGATCATCCAGACGAACTGGCCAGCTACATCACTACACGCGTCGTGCAGAAATAAGCAGGTTGCGCGGCGTCAGCCAGCGCGGGCAGAACGTACCTAGATCCACGGCATAACCCTGACTTTCCAGATAGCCTACCAGATCGAGTACCAACCAGATCTCCAGTGCCCGCCGAAAGGCGTGGCGGACGATAGAAAGGCGCATGACCTCACGCTGCCGTTGCCAACCCAGAACCTCGAATCTGTCGGCGGATTGCACAACCACTTCCGCCGGCAAACCTTCACGGATCGCCATTCGCTGCAAAAATACCCCAAAATTTTCGCGAAACCAGACGGCAGGCACCGGCTTGAAGGTTTTATAAACGTCACCGAAAATCTCACAGCGAAAGGCCGCAAACCCAAGCTTCCAGGCCATCTCGCGATCCCGTTGTCGGGCCAGTCGTGGTGACGCAGTTACCGTTTCGGTAACAGCAAGGCGGGTATCGTCGCGACTCAAAACCAGTTTGCTTTGGCTATACAGCGGTACATAGGTTTTCTCTACTCCGCGATAATAGCAACATGGCGCGACATCAAAATGACTGACGCCGGCGGAGCAGCCCTGAGTCAGCAAACGACGATGCAGATCCCCACAGGCATGCAAGGCAACGGCATGCTGCCCAGATTGAGGCCAATCGGCAACCGATAGTGCATCACGCCGCCAGAAGTGATGATCAGCCGCCGCTTTGTCTGCCAGTTTCTCACCTTCGTCGCACAGCGCGGAGTCGATCTCCAGCGTATGCACAGTGCGTTTCCACTCGATTGCCAGGAAACGCCCCAGATGCCCCTTCCCGCCGCACCAGTCCAACACACTGCTCCCAGCGGGCCTGCTAGCCGAGGCAAAGGCCTCAATCTGGCGTTGCTTGCGTCCGGGAATCTCCCAAGCCCAACGTTTTCCATGATCGCCCAACGGATGTGCCTGAAGCGCGGGAACAACCGATAGCGCCTGCAATTCAGCTACATCCGGGAGGTGCCTGGCCACGAATGCCAAGGCTGCAGCACTGTCATCGTTCAACGAGGCAACCGCCCCATCCGGCAAGGCCAGCAACTCGCCAGCCAAGGATGGCCAACGCACGCACCATTCCGGCCTTATTTCGCGGAAAGGCTGGGCGTGCCAGAGCGAATGGTACGCCTGAAGCAGCGCATCCAGGCGCTCTCGTCGGTCGGCAATCTTCACCGCAGGGCTGCACGCCGTTCACGGCGCCGATA
>JAGWUW010000405.1 GCA_028868235.1 Betaproteobacteria bacterium
GTGTGCGTGAGGACGAGGATCGGCTTCGCCCCCGCGTGACGCGTGAGCGCCTCCGCGATTAGATGGGTCTTCCCGCATCCAGCGGGCGCGGTGACCGTGCCGCGATCGATCGCCAGAAGGTCAACGTCAGGCACTGTGGCACCATTGGAAGAGTCCGCCGACGACGCTCTGGAAAGCCGGATTCGCGGCACGGTAATCTGGACCGATAATGTCCCGGGCTGCGTCTTCCATCCAGGAGACGGTCTTAAACCAAGCGTTCTTCTTCCATTTCGCGGCAGTCGCTAAGACCTGCCGGTTTTGGGGTGTCATCGGGCCACGGCACAGCGCCAACGTCAGCGAATTGTTCGACGCAGCTGAGATATGTGCTTCGATCAAGTCCTCGCCATGGAGTTCGACCGCGCGATCGAGCAGGCGGTGAACGGCGGCATCGCTGACGCCATGAAAGATCGCATGTTCAAGCGCCTGACCTGGCGCCCATTTGAAAACGGGGCAGCCATTAAATGCAAATAGGCCTTCCTCGGTCGCATCGGGCTGAACATCGTCGTCGCGCAGCGAGGCCGTGCGGAATCCGAGATTCCGCAGCACATTGGCGCGGCCGTAAATCTTGCTGACACCGCCCGCATCGATCAGCGCGACACCAGCTGCGTTGATCGAAGCATAGCCTTGCGCGGTGAAATACAGGTCTAGGCCTCGAATAAGGCCGACTTCACTCGCGCCTTCGCAGACCAGAACCGTGCGGGACAGAAAGGCCTCTGGATGAGCGCGGATGGTGCTTTGCATCGGGTCTGATAACCCGACAAGTTCCAGCTTGTGTGCGCCCGCCAGCTTGCGGATCACCCAAAGCTGGTCACCGCGCAGTTCGCGAAGCGCAACGGGCGAATGGGTCGTCACAAACGCCTGAATGGGCGGCGGTGTCTCTTTTGCGCCGATGGAGCCGAGCAAGCGAATAATGCGATGCGGCTCCAGCCCGTGTTCGAGTTCATCGACGAGGAGAACGCTGGATTCCTTGGCTGCCTTTCGCTGCAATCCGGCAACGAGGAGCCGTGTCGAGCCGACTCCAAGCGCGCGCAGCGGCACGCCGTTCTCGTCATGGAGAGCGACCGTCCCCCCGCTGAACGAAACCGAATGCGCGTCCAGCATCGCTTTCAGCTTATCGCCGGCTGCAACGCCGACTTCGCGCGCCGTCTCGGCAACTAACTTCAATGTTTCACCGAGTTGCGCGTCAGCAAGGTCGCCGAAGGCCTTCCGGGCATCGCGGGCGGCGTTGGCTAGCGCTGCGGAAGTGTCGGCCTTCTCGTCGGTCAGGCGGTTGAGAACCGATCCGCGCCGCCAAGCGAGATTATTCTCGGCGAACGCTCCGATTCGCGTGGGTGAGAGACGCGTGCGATCGCCCCAAGTCAGGTTGCGTGAGAGGCCCTGCGCCTTGGCCCGATCAGAGATCAAGGTCCAGACCGGATCCAGATCGCTACCCACTGTCAGCTGGACCGTAAGGACCGTTTCCTTGCCGGTTTCCGGTTCGTCGTCGATCGCGCCGGTGGCTCCATCGAAGCTACGGACGAATGAGCCATAGGTGTCCATGCTCTTAAGCGCATCGGACAGGTCGCCGATAGTGATTGCAATCGTGATCGGTGACGTGACGTCGAGACCGTGAAAATCGGCATCGGAAAACTGAACGGTTCGGCGGGCACCGAGGCAGAAATCGATGGCATCGAGGATCGACGATTTTCCGGCGTCGCCAGGTCCGATTAGGCAATTGATGCCAGCAACAGGAAGCCAATCGAGCTTCTCGATGCATCGAAAGTTGCTGATCTCGATGCGGCGAATCTGCGCCATATGTTCTTCCCTCTTGAAAGTGGACTATCTCGCCAGAACTTGACTGGCCAGCGAAGGCACAACTTCCGCACCCGATTGCCAAGTTAGAGGGACACTTAATCCGTGTCTCGAGGTTGTTGGAAGGACTGTTGCAGCCGAACTGTCGGCTGCTTTTGAGAGCGTTGGCAGTACGAACGACCGGTCCCATTTGGGGCGCGAAGGTGTCGTCTGTTTTAAGTTGAACGACCGGATCTGAATCGTAACCGGGCGCATGGCTGCGCATTCCAATCGTATCATTCTTGGCGCCTTGTGCTTGACCATATTTGTCAAATACGTAGGGATGTTCAGAGAATTAGGCGGGGAACGGCTCTAGGCTATGGCTGGCGGCAATAAGTTCGATGCCACGGCATCGATGGTCGGGTATTTGTATCAATGCCGTTTCGCGCTGTTCAAGGCAATTGAGGCGACGCGCGATGCGCCCGGGGCGGACATCTCAATCGAGCGATTCGATGATGTCGCGTTCGAGCAGAATGGCGATCCCGTTGAGCTAATCCAGACCAAGCACCATCTCGCTGGCAAGGGCAGCCTTTCCGACGCGAGCACCGACCTGTGGAAGACACTCCGCGTCTGGGCCGAACGCATCGCAGCCGATCCCGCGACGGTATTCTCGTCCCGCTTCTTCCTTATCACTACGGCAACTGCGCCTGTCGGCTCGGCCGCGTCGCTGCTCAGGGCGGATGGCCGCAACGAGACCGATGCCTTGGCGTTACTCGAGGCATCTGCTGCGGCATCAACGAGTGCAACCAACGCTCCAGCTTACCAAGCATTTGCCGCGCTCAACCCAACGCTGCGTCTGGGTCTACTCAAGGCCATGACGGTGCTTGACGCGGCACCCGG
>JAGWUW010000031.1 GCA_028868235.1 Betaproteobacteria bacterium
GGCGCTGGACCATGACCGGCACTTCCCAGTACGGCCGGCCCTGGATGAATTTCTCGAAGCCACGGAATTCGACGATGTGCAGACGCACCTGATGCACCTTGTTTTGTTCGTCGAGCAGGATGGTCACCTTGCCGTGCCCCTCAACGCGCGACACGGGGTCGATGGCGACGCGGCGCAGGGTTTCGGGGTGTTGGGCGGTTTCTAATTGGTAGGTCATGGCGCCACCTCCTTAATCGTAGTGCATCAGGCCGTGGCCGAGCTCGGGCTCGCGGCCGGCCAGCAGATCGGTCAGCACCTTCCAGATCGCATCGCCGGAGGGCGGGCAACCGGGGATGAAGTAATCGATCTTCACCACCTCGTGGATCGGGTGCACCTTGTTCAGCGGCAAGGGCAGTTCCGGATCGTTGGGAATCATGCCGTTGGCCAGCCCCGGGCTGGTGTGATAGACCTCCTCGAGAATGGTCGTCAGCGGCAGGTGGTTGCGCTGCGCCGGCAGGCCGCCATTGATGGCGCAGGCACCCATCGCGATCAGGATCTTGCAGTTTTTGCGGAACTCGCGCAGGACATGGACGTTCTCGGCATTGCACAGCCCCCCCTCGATGATGCCGATGTCGCAATCCGGGCTACAGGTCTTGATATCGGTCAGCGGCGAGCGATCGAACTCGATGTGTTCGAGCAGCGTGAACAACCGCTCGTCGATGTCGAGGAAGGACATGTGGCAACCAAAACAGCCGGCCAGTGAGGTCGTGGCGACCTTGAGCTTATTCTTGGCAGTCATGTCACTTACCCTCCGTCATGGTGTCGGAAATCGGCGCCTTGTCGTACTTGCGCTCACCGATCGGCACGGCGAAGCCTTGCCGTTTCTTCAGGATGACGCCGACCGGGCAGACCTGTGCCGCCTTGTCGTCGAGCGTGAAGTCGGTGTCGCCCAGTTGGCCGGACTTTGCATTGACGATCAGGTGCGTCCTGATGCCCCGCCCGGATAGCGCGAACACGTTCTTGCCATCGACGTCGCGGCTGGCCCGCACACACAACGAGCAAAGGATGCAGCGGTTGAAGTCGAGCAGCACCTCAGGATGCGAGGCATCGACCGGCCGGCTCGGGAAAAAGTGGTCGTAATGCGGACTCATCATGCCCAGGTGGTAGGCAGTGGCCTGCAGCTGGCAGTTGCCGCTCTTCTCGCACGACGGGCAGAAATGGTTGCCCTCGACGAACAGCATCTGCGTCAGCGCCCGGCGTTCGGCATTGATTTCCTCGGTTTCGCTCTCCACCACCATGCCGGCCGAAGCGCGCATGGTGCATGAAGCCGTATGGCGGCCGTTGACCTTGACCGTGCACAGCTTGCACGAGCCGTGCGGCTTGAATTCCGGGTGGTAGCACAGGTGCGGGATGAATACCCCGGCCGCACCGGCTGCCTGGATGATGGTCTGTCCCTCGGTAAAGGGAATGGTCTTGCCGTCGAGCGTAAAGGTCAGGCTCATGCTGCACCTCCATGTTCCGTACTCAAGTGCGCGGCCGCATCGTCACGCCCGGTCATCTGGCGAGCCGCTGCCAGCGCCCGGTCGAGGTCGAAGGCCGGCGTGAAGTCCTGCTGATTCATTCGCTTCTCGTAGGCCGGGCGGAACTTGGCGATGGTGTCGAGCACCGGGTTGCACGCCGTATGCCCGAGGCCGCAATGGCTCATCGATTGCAGTAGCTGATTGAGCTTCTCGATTTCGCTGAAGTCGTAGGGCGACCCGGCACCGTAATGCAATTTATCCATCAGATTCTTGAGCAGCGAGGTACCGACCCGGCACGGCGTGCAGAAACCGCAGCTCTCGTGCTGGAAGAAATGCACGTAGTTGCGTGCCACCTCGAACATGTCGCGCGTCTTGTTGAAAATGGTGAAAGCCCCGGCGGTCGGAATATCCTCAAAGCCGATGATGCGATCGAACTCGTTCTCGGCCACACAGATGCCGGACGGCCCGCTGACCTGAACGGCCTGCGTCTCTGTCGCCCCGCAATCTTCCAGCACCTGGCGCACGCTGACGCCGAACGGATATTCGTAGATGCCCGGCCGTTCACAATCGCCGGATACCGACAATATCTTGGTCCCGGCAGAATGCTTGGTGCCGATGCCGGCATACCAGTCGCCGCCCTTGAGCGCGATCATTGCCGCTGCGGCAAAGGTCTCGACGTTATTGACGATGGTCGGCTGATCCAGATAGCCGTTGGTCACCGGGAAAGGCGGCCGGTTGCGCGGCGTGCCACGCTTTCCTTCGAGCGACTCGATCAGCGCCGATTCCTCACCGCAAACATAAGCGCCAGCCCCGACATGGATCTCGATGTCGAAATCCGCCCCCGGAATACCCAGGATGTTCTCACCGAGCAGCTTTTCCCGCCGGCGATGGGCCAGCACGGCATTCAGGTGGTCGAGCAGGTAGCGGTATTCGCCGCGCAAATAGACGAAGCCTTTGGTTGCCCCCACCGCGTAGGCCGCCACGGTCATCCCCTCGAATACGAGGTCCGGATGCCGGGAAAGTAGCACGCGATCCTTGAAGGTACCCGGTTCGCCTTCATCCGCATTGCACACCACGATGCGCCGCTGGCCGGCTTTCAGCGGCGCGTTGCGGCAGGCCTCCCATTTCAGGCCGGTGGTGAAGCCGGCACCGCCGCGGCCACGCAGGTTGGCGCGCTTGATTTCGTCGAGCGTCGCGGCCGGGCCGCCGATACCGCTGGGCAGGCCTTCGCGCCATGAACGCATGTTGGAGGCCATCAAACCTTCGTCCGGCGCCCTCGCCCGGGCAGCGAGCAGCGCATCGCCGGGCTTGAAGTCGGCGGTGAGCAGGAGGTCAGCGCGTCGGATATTGTCCTCGACCTTGAAAAACTGAGCCGGCCACTCGGCTAGCGGCACCTTGCCGCGGATCAGTTCGGCAATCTGGTCGATGCGCTCAGCTGTCAAGCCGACGATGGCGTAATTGTTAACCAGAAGCGCCGGCCCCTGATCGCACATGCCGGTACATGCCGTTTTGCCGACACTGACCAGACCATCCTCAGAAACCTTGCCGCGCTCGACCCACAGGCTGTTGCACAGACGCTCCATCATCGCCCGATTGCCAAGCATGCGGTCGGTGATGTTGTCGGAAAACAACACCCGATATTTGCCACGCGGCTCGGTATAGAAGAAAGAATAGAAGCCGGCAACGCCCTCGATCTTGGTGCGCGGAACGCCCAGCGTCGCCTGCAGACGGTCGATGGCTTCTGGCGAGATCCAGTCGCAAGCCTCCTGAATTTCACGCAGGATCTGCACCATATTGGAAGGATCGCGCCGGTAACGCGCCACAACCCGATCGACCACTCCAGCAACCGCTTCGGCATGCATTTCGTTGAGTGCCACGACAACCTCCCAGAAACGGCCTATGACAAGGGAAAGACTAGCATTGCTACATGACGATTTGTTGTCTTAGATCAAATGACGAACCTCCCGGCTTCAACAAATCGCAATCTGCCTGTGCAAGAATATTGCTGCATCACAGCATCAGGTATAGCTCGCCAAATCGACAATGTTAGAAAAGATTGATGCAGCGCACTAACCCCAAACCGTCTTGAAGGATGAACAGTATGAATACGATCAATGACACCGCCACCAACACGGCCCTTCCGCTGGCTGGCAAAAAAGGCCTGATTACCGGCATTGCCAACGACAAGTCGATTGCCTACGCCGTAGCCAAGGCCATCGTTGCCCTCGGCGGAGAAGTGGCACTCACCTACCAGAACGACAAGACGGCCCGTTATACCCAGCCGTTGGCCGAAGCCCTCGGCGCCAAGCTGTTCCTCAAGCTCGACGTGGCCGAACCTGGCAGCCTGGAAAGTGTCATTGCCCAATGCGGCGAAGCCTTCGGCGAGATCGACTTCGCGATTCACTCGATGGCCTTCTGCAACGCCGATGACCTGCACGGCCGCGTCATCGACGCCACTGAGCAAGGTTTCGATGCCGCCATGAACGTCTCCTGCCACAGCTTCCTGCGCATGGCCAAGGCCCTGGAGCCACTCATGGCCCACGGCGGTTCGCTGATCACCATGTCCTACCTCGGCGCCGAGCGCGTCGTCCGCAACTATGGCGTCATGGGCATCATCAAGGCGGCGCTCGAATCAGCTGTCCGCTACATGGCCTATGACCTCGGCCCGAAGGGCATCCGCGTCTTTGCCGTATCGCCCGGTCCGATCATGACACGCGCCGCCTCAGGCATCGCCAACTTCAACACCCTGCTCGAGAACGATGCCGAAAAGGCGCCGCTCGGCCGGACGGTGACCATCGAGGAAGTCGGAGCCCTGACTGCCTTCCTGTGCACTTCCGGTTCGTCCGGGATGACCGGCCAAACCATCTACGTCGACGCCGGTGCCCATATCGTCGCCTGACCCAAACGGGACGCCCTGGCTCCTGAAGTTTTTTCAGGAGCCAGGTGCCCCCTATGGAGAGCATCATGGCTGAAATGGAAGGATTACTCCCCGATCCTGTACCGGACCACCCGTTGCTGCGTGGTCGCCGGGAAATCGGCCGCGGGGAGAGCACCATCGTCCTTGAAGCCGATACCGTCGACGGCCAGGACCGAGTCTACAAGATCCTCTCTTCGCCAACCGACTATGCCTACTACACTGCCGAAGATCGCCCGACCGGCCGCCACTTCCCGGTCGTGTATGCGGACCACGGCACAGCCGGTCGCTCCAGCCGCGGCTTTCCGTTCCATATCGTCGAGGTCGAGCGCCTGTATCCCCTGCCTGGCTCGGGCGAGACAGCCGAAATCGCAACTAAGCTATCCACTTCCTATTTCGATGCCTGCTTGATGTGGCGCAACCTGGCACAGGACATGGGTCGCATCGCGCTTCACCATCTCACGGTGACGCCCATGGGTTGGAGCGAAGCGGTAAACGAATCGTTGCGGGCGCTGGAGGTTTTTTCCGACGAGTACGGCGCCTTGCCCGACCTGATCAAGGCCGACAACCTGATGATGCGCAAGGATGGCACCCTGGTTTTTTCCGATCCAGTCTTCATGGAATGAGGCAATGACCGTCAGCAAAGTCCAATACACGTCGCGCAAGTTGGCCGAACAGCTTCGTGGCTCGCCCTATATGGCGGTCATCTCGATCACCGACCCGACAACACCTGAAGCCAAGCTCGATCCATTGTTCCGCCACGTGCTGCGCCTATCATTTTTCGATGCTGTTCCGGCCGACGAATACATGCCCACCCTACCCGGTCTATTTGATCACCATATGGCGTCGCAAATCAGCGCATTCATCGGGGAATTGCATGCCGCCCCCTTCGAAATCTCGCTGATGGTGCATTGCGAGTACGGAGTAAGCCGCTCCGCTGCGGTCGCCCTGTTTGCTGAGGCACTGACCGGAGCGCCACTGGAAGCCCGCGAATTTACCTACGAAGCGAACCAGTGGGTGATCGAACTGCTGGAAGCGCACCATGACGGCCTTTCCATCGATGTACCCAGGCCATTACTCAGCCGGGAGCGCCGCCATGCACAGCGCAACTGACCGCACCGCAACCGACCTATACTCAACGCTCGATTCACGGGAGCAAGCACGCATGAACCAACCAGCCGAACGACGCTACCTAGCCAACAAGACTTTCGGGGAGATCCGCATCGGCGACTCCGCCTCGCTGACGCGTACGCTGATGCCGGAGGACGTCAAGCTTTTTGCCGTCCTCACCGGCGACGTGAACCCATCGATTGTCGATCCGAAATATTCCGAAAGCGGCCTGTTCCGCGAAGTCATCGCCCACGGCATGTGGAGCGGCTCGCTGATCTCGACCGTACTCGGTACCCAGTTCCCAGGTCCGGGAACCATCCTGGTCGACCAAAGCCTCCATTTCGCCCGGCCGGTCACTATCGGCGACACCATCACCATCACGGTGACCGCCAAGCAAAAGTTCGAGCATAACAAGCACGTCATTTTCGATTGCGTATGCACCAACCAGGAAGGTTTGCAGGTCGTGCGCGGTTCGGCCGAAATCCTCGCCCCGGTGGAAAAGGTAACGCGTCTCGAAGAAATGCGCATGCCGGAGATTCGCATCGATGACAAGCAGGAGCGTTATACCCACCTGCTGGAGCGCGTCCGCGGATTGGAACCGATCCCCACCGCTGTTGCCCACCCTTGCGACGAGGAATCGCTGAAGGGTCCGGTCATGGCATTCCAGGCCGGGATCATCGAACCCATTCTGGTCGGCCCGGAGAACAAGATTCGGGCCATCGCCGAGGAATTCAGCATCGACCTTTCCGGGATCCGCATTGTCCATGCCGCACACAGCCATGATTCGGCCGCCCTGGCCGTTTCACTGGTGCGCACAGGGGATGCCGAGGCCCTGATGAAAGGCAGCCTGCACACTGACGAACTGATGGGCGAAGTCGTCGCCCGCGCCAACGGCCTGCGCACTTCGCGCCGCATCAGCCACGTCTTCGTGATGGATGTGCCGACCTATCATCGACCGCTGCTGATCACCGACGCGGCGATCAATATTGCGCCGACGCTGGAAGAAAAGGCCGACATCATCCGCAACGCCATCGACCTGGCACACATCATCGGCATCCCGGAACCCAAGATCGCCATCCTGTCCGCTGTCGAGACCATCAATCCCAAAATCCAGTCCACCCTCGATGCCGCTGCGCTGTGCAAGATGGCCGACCGCGGCCAGATCAAGGGGGGCCTGCTCGACGGCCCGCTCGCCTTCGACAATGCCGTATCCATCGTTGCTGCCAAGACCAAGGGCATCAAGTCGGCGGTCGCCGGCCATGCCGAAATTCTGGTGGTCCCCGATCTCGAATCCGGCAACATGCTGGCCAAGCAACTTGAGTACATGGCCAACGCCCTGACTGCCGGCATCGTACTCGGCACCAAGGTACCCATCGTACTGACCAGCCGTGCCGACAGCGCCGAAACCCGAACCGCATCGTGCGTCATCGCCGCACTGATCGCCCACGCCAACCGCAAGAACGGAACCATCTAACAATGAAGCAAGGAATCCTGACGATCAATGCCGGATCGTCATCCATCAAATTCGCTCTCTTCCCGCTCAACCACCCGATCTCCCCGGAAGCCGAAGTCTCCGGCCAAATCGACGGCATTGGCGCCGAAACGACCAAATTGGTGGCAAAGAACCGCTCCGGCGAGCGTATTGCCGACCAGATGCTGGAAGGCGTCAAGGTCAGCCATGCCCAAGCTTTCGACGCTTTGCTCAAATGGTTCACTGCCAGCCACGCCAGCTGGCAGATCGTTGCTGTTGGCCATCGCGTCGTGCATGGCGGCGAACGCTATTCCAAACCGACAGTCATCGACGACACCGTACTCAGCCACCTGCAGAGCTTCATCCCGCTTGCTCCGCTGCACGAACCGCATAACGTCGCCGGCATCATAGCGCTGCAGGCCCTGCTACCCAGCGTGCCGCAGATTGCCTGCTTCGACACCGCCTTCCACCGCAGTCAGCCGGAAGTCGCCCAGACCTTCGGTCTGCCACGCAACATTACGGCGGAAGGCATCAAGCGCTACGGTTTCCACGGCCTGTCCTACGAGTACATCGCCCGTGCCCTGCCGCAACACTCCGGCCGCGCCACCGGCCGCGTCGTCGTAGCCCACCTCGGTAACGGCGCCAGTATGGCGGCGATGGTCGACCGCAAATGCGTCGCCACCACCCTCGGCTTCTCGACCATCGATGGCCTGGTCATGGGCACCCGTTGCGGCAACCTAGACCCCGGCGTCATTCTGCACCTGATGGAAACCAAGAATCTGTCGGTCAAGGACATGACCAGGATGCTCTACAAGGAATCCGGCCTGCTCGGCGTTTCCGGCCTCAGCCAGGACATGCGCACCCTGCTCGCCAGCGACAAGCCGGAAGCCGGGGAAGCGGTCAACCTGTTCTGCTATCGCATCGCCCGCGAACTCGGCTCGCTCGCCGCCGCCGCTGGTGGCCTCGATGCCCTGGTATTCACCGGCGGTATCGGCGAACACGCTGCCGAGGTACGCCGCCGCGTCTGCCTGCAATCCGAATGGCTAGGCATCCGCGTCAATCCGGAAGCCAATGCCCGCCACGAACTACGCATCTCAGCCGGCAACAGCAGCGTCGACGTGCTGGTCATTCCGACCAACGAGGAATGGATGATGGCTCACCACGCACAGACCCTGCTCGCCCTCTGACAAGAAATTTTTTTAGCTCGCCCCGGTCTCACGAAAGTGGTCCGGGGCTTTGTTTTTTCGGACTTTTTCCAAGCATGACGACGTCACAGCCCACCGCAGACAGAACCACTGTATGTAGTCAAGATATTGTATCGACCCACTAGATATAGTAGATTCGCTCCATTCAAAGACTAGAACCGAAACTGTCGAGAGGAGCCATCAATGAGCAAAGTCGCAGAGCAGCTTTCACTGACCGATATTCCCGCGCCCCCCGAATTCGCCCCCCTGCCGGAACAGGAAATTTCCGGTGAGGTGCTGATCGAAAAATACGCCAAGGGCAAGGAAACCAACGTTCACGACGTGCGCAAGCGCGTTGCCTGGGCCCTGGCCCAGATGGAACAGGAAGCTGATCGCGCGCATTGGGAAGCCCGCTTCCTGTGGGCCCAGGAAAACGGCTTCATCCCCGCCGGTCGCATCAACTCCGCCGCCGGCACCGACCTGCAGGCCACGCTGATCAACTGCTTCGTGCAGCCGGTCGGCGATTCCATCGTCGAAAATACCGATGGCCGTCCTGGCATCTACACCGCGCTGGCCCAAGCCGCTGAAACCATGCGTCGCGGCGGCGGCGTCGGCTACGACTTCTCGTCCATCCGTCCGCAGGGCGCCCGCGTCAAGGGCACCCAGTCCCGCGCTTCCGGCCCCGTTTCCTACATGCGTGTCTTCGACCGCTCCTGCGAAACCGTCGAATCCGCCGGCGCCCGCCGTGGCGCCCAGATGGGCGTGCTGCGCTGCGACCATCCGGACATCGAGGACTTCATCCACGCCAAGGACCACGGCGACCTGACCAATTTCAACATCTCCATCGGCGTTACCGACGGTTTCATGGAAGCCGTCGATGCCGACACCGATGTCGAACTGGTGCACCGCGCCGAACCGAATGGCGACATGCGCTCGGCGGGTGCCTACCAGCGCGAAGACGGCATGTGGGTCTACCGCAAGGTGCGCGCCCGCGATCTGTGGGACCAGGTCATGAAGTCCACCTACGATCACGCCGAGCCAGGTATCCTGTTCCTCGACCGCATGAACAAGGACAACAACCTCAATTACTGCGAAGTGATCGAGGCGACCAACCCATGCGCCGAACAACCGCTACCGCCATACGGCTGCTGCTGCTTGGGGTCGATCAACCTGACCCTGTACGTCAAGAACCCGTTCTCCGAGCAGGCTGAGTTCGATTTCGACGCCTTCGCCGAAGTCATCCGCATCTCCACACGCATGCTCGACAACGTGCTCGACGCGACTCATTGGCCGCTTGAGCGCCAGCAGCAGGAAGCCGCCAACAAGCGTCGTGTCGGCCTCGGCTTTACCGGCCTCGGCGACATGCTGGCCATGTTGCGACTCCGCTACGACAAGGCTGAAGCCCGCGCCATGGCCAGCCGCATCAGCGAATTCATGCGCGACACCGCCTACCTGTACTCGGTCGAAATGGCCAAGGAACGTGGCGCCTTCCCGCTGTTCAACGCCGAACTCTACCTGTCCGGTGGCAACTTCGCCTCCCGTCTGCCGAACGAGGTCAAGGCCGAAATCCGCAAGCACGGTCTGCGCAACTCGCACCTGCTGTCCATCGCCCCGACCGGCACCATTTCGCTGGCCTTCGCTGACAATGCCTCGAACGGCATCGAGCCCCCGTTCTCGTGGACCTATAACCGCAAGAAGCGGATGCAGGATGGCACGATCAAGGAATACTCGGTGGAAGACTACGCCTGGCGCCTGTATAAACATCGCGGTGGTGATGTCTCCAATCTACCCGACTATTTCGTCACAGCCCTGGAGATCTCTGCCAAGGCCCACAGCGACATGGTCGCTGCCGTCGCCCCCTACGTGGACACTTCGATCTCGAAGACGGTCAACGTCCCGGCCGACTACCCATACGAAGACTTCCAGGATCTCTACATGCAGGCTTGGAAAGCCGGCCTGAAGGGTCTAGCCACCTATCGCCCGAACAGCGTACTCGGCTCCGTCCTGTCCGTCGAACCGGCCAAGGCCGAAACGCCGGCTGCGGCCGATGCCAAGGCCCCGCAGGATTTCGTTTCCGACGCCAACCGTCGCCTGTCGATCAAGAACCTACCGGCCCCGGTGCTCGCCAGCCTGCGCTGGCCGGGCCGCCCGAACCTGCCGGAAGGCAACCTGTGCTGGACCTACATGGTCGATTCGCCGATCGGCAAGTTCGCCCTGTTCGTCGGCCACGTCGAGCAGGAAGGCCGCGCCTGGCCGTTCGAAGTGTGGGCCAACGGCCCGGCCGAACCGCGCGGCCTGGGCGCTGTTGCCAAGACCCTATCCATGGACATGCGCGCCAACGACCACGGCTGGCTGCAATTGAAACTGGAAGCCCTGGCTAAGATGCCGGGTGACGCCTTCGAGATGCCGATGCCTCCGCACGGCGAACGTAAGCGCATGCCCTCCGTCGTCGCCGCCATGGCCCAAGTCATCCTGTGGCGCGGCGAACAACTCGGCGCCTTCGGCCACGATGGCCCGACGCCAGTCAAGGACGCCCTGTTCAGCACCAAGGAGCCGAAGACCGGTACCGACGGTACGCTATCCTGGACGGTTGACGTCAGCAACTCCTCGACCGGCGAAGACTTCGTCCTCGGCCTCAAGGAAATCACCCTGCCCGACGGCACCTCGCGCCCCTACTCGATGTGGCTCTCCGGCAACTACCCGCGTGCCCTCGACGGCCTGTGCAAGCTGCTGTCGCTCGACATGCGCGTCCTCGATCCGGCATGGATCGGCATGAAGCTGCGCAAGCTGCTCGACTACTCCGAGCCGTTCGGCGACTTCATGGCCTTCGTCCCGGGTTCGCGCAAGCAGCAGACCTATCCGTCGACCGTCGCCTACATCGCCCAGTTGATCATCCACCGCTACGCCATGCTCGGCATCCTCGACGAAGCCGGCTTCCCGCTGCAGCAGATGGGCATCCTGGAAGCCCCGGAAGACACCACCAGCAACAAGGTGCTGCCAACCGTCGGCAAGCTGTGCGGCGAATGCGGCAACCACACCATGATCCGCAAGGACGGCTGTGACTTCTGTACCGCCTGCGGCGCAGTCGGCACGTGCGGCTAACCTGTGTAATGTGGTTGTGATCGCTGTCAGATAACGGAAACGTCAGGACTGTTTTCCTAATCTACCTAAAGCCCTAAGGGAACAAATTCCCTTGGGGCTTTTTGTTTTGCCACTCACCAGATCCAGGTCGAATCTGGCTACCACCATCCAGAGTTGATCGCTTAGGAAAACGGGGAGCAATGAGGACCTTCAGTCGCTGACAATCAGGTCATTCATCGCTAATCACTACACGTCGTTTCGAGTACGCGCTCAACCATGGAGGCAAATCGGCTGCTGAGATTATTCAGCCACCCATAGACAAAATTGACGTTGTCATTTTATGCAAATCGTCGAAAAGCCCAAGCCACAATAATCCCGGGAATTCCACCTCGAGATTGGCTCGGAATCTGGCTCGTCGGCTTGGTGAGCAACCAAAAATTAGCTTCTGAAATTTCATATCTTCTGCTTATTTATCATGTAGATTAGAACCAAATTATTCCAATCGTTGATTTCAATCAGCGGCTCCCCCGCTCAGTAGATAGGCAATTTTCGATGCACCGTCTTCCCGAGTCTGTTCAAGAATCCATCGACCGCGGTCACATTCCCTCTCCGCCCGAAATTCTGTTGCGGCTGATGCGGACCGTTGAAGACGAGCAAGCGACAGTGGGAGACCTGGCCAGCATTGTCGAACAAGATCCAGGATTGGCCAGCCGCATTCTGAGCGTTGCCAATTCACCAGCACTGCGTCGTGGGCGCGAACTCAAGAACCTCGACACCTGCTTGGTCGCCCTAGGTACGCGCCTAGTGCACTCCCTGGCGACCTGCCTTTCCATCCAGCGGCTTTTTGACCGCAACCCTAATCTTGATGCCGCCGATATTGCCGACTTCTGGAGCCATTCGCTGCTGGTCGCCGAACTGGCGCGCGGGGTGGCCGAACTCGCGGAATATCCGCATCCGGACGAAGCCTATCTGTCGGGCCTGTTGCACGACATTGGCGAGCTGATTCTGTTATCCGCGATAGGTGAGCCCTATCGTCGCTTCATCATCAATTCCATCGAAAGCCCACGACTCTTGGCTGAGGAAGTCCAGCTGTTTGGCACAACCCATGCTGAGGTCGGAGGCTGGCTGATCGACCACTGGGGCCTGGACTCCGTGCTGGCCGATGGCACGGCATTCCACCATGCCTCGGCGGTACAGATCCTGACGGCGACTACGTTGCCCCAGATTGTATGGGTTTCCCAGGCGTTGAGCGCCAACATGGACGACTCCCCCGAATTCGGCGTAGTTGTCAATGGCAGCAGTCTGAAGCTGGAACGGGCAGCGCTGTTCGCCGCGCGCGAACGGGCGATCCAGCGCACCCGCCAGATTGCCGAGGCGCTAGGCATCCCTGTCGCCGAAGAATTTCCGAAGCGGCGCACAGCCATGCCGCCCCCCGCCCAGCAAGCACCTACTCTGGCGAATACTGCCGAGGAGGAGATGGCGGCCCTGGTTGGTGGCATGGCCATGCTACAGCCGTTGCAACAGGATCTGTTCCAATTGGGGAGCGATACCGAAGTCCTACTTGCCTTGCGGGAGTCGGCACGCATCCTGTTCGAACTGCCCAAGGTGGCCATCCTGCTGGCCAATGAAAAGGGCGATGCACTATCGGGCGAAAAAGTCGGGGCCCAGCCAGAGCTTTTCCGGCAACTTTCAATCCCATTGGTCGCATCCCGCTCACTGGCTGCCGCAGCCGTCATTGGACGCCAGGTCCGGACCACCTTCGATCAGACTGAATCGCTACCCTTACTGGATCTGCAACTCGCCCGTGCCCTCTCTGCCGATGGCTTGCTGTGCATCCCGATGCTGGCGCGCCAGCACATCATCGGCGTGATGGTCTGCGGCCTTTCGGAGAAACAGTACGGGCGCCTACAGCGCCGGATTCCCTGGCTGGCCAATTTTGGCAAGATCGCAGCGATCAGTCTCGATGCCGTACTGGAAGCCAGCCGTCATCGTCAGCAGGTCGAGGAAGAACTGACCCACCAATTTACCCGCCATGCGCGCCAGATCGTCCACGAAGCCGGAAACCCACTGGGCATTATCAAGAGCTACCTGAAGATTCTCGAACGCAAGCTGCCGGAGGATGGTGTTCGCCAGGAACTCACCGTGCTGACCGAGGAAATCGACCGTGTTGCCAACATTGTCGGCCACATGACCCTTGCCCTCAAGGGAAGTGCGGAAAGCACGAACCTTGATCTCGTTGCCGTTCTTAACGACTTCTTGGTGCTCTATGCGGACACGCTGT
>JAGWUW010000406.1 GCA_028868235.1 Betaproteobacteria bacterium
GAAAACGATGCCCCCGATAATCAGAAATTTGCGGGAGTAGCGATCCGCGAAAGCACCGCATGGAACACCGAAGATGGAATAGAGAAGGGCAAAGGCGGCACCCTGCAACAGGCCGATCTGCACATCGTCGATTTTCAGATCCCGACCTATGGAATCCACCATAAGGCTTAGAATCTGGCGATCGACGAAAGACAACATGTAAGTGAACAGCAATACCGCAAGAGTGAACTCCCGCCGCCATGTGCTGATGCCGCCTTTAGCCCTCATAGCGCTTAGAACCGGTAGGAGAGATCGAAGGTAATCATGCGCGGCGGTCCGTAGGCATCGCCCTCGACACCATACAGAAGGGTGCTGTTTGTGCCGATCCGGTAAATCTTGTCCGTCAGATTCTCCGCGTTGAGCGCAGCGCTCAGACGCGATCCGCCGATATTATTCCACTCCACACGCAGGTCGACAAGCGTCCGCGCCGGAGTGTGACATCCACCGTGCGCATAGGAATTGAAGGCCCCGAACAACAGCTCAGTCGCGCGCGGGATCGCAACACAGGTCGGATTGGTGAAGGTCTTCGACTGATAGCTGAGCGTCGTCGCCAGCGCGAAATCACCCAGACCTTCGACTTCGTGGTGGAAACGGCCGGTAGTCGTCAGCTTGTGCTTGGCCACATAAGGCACCGGGTTGACCGTCAGATCAACAGTCGACCCGGGCACAGAGGTATCCGCCCACTTGTCCACCTTGGCGTCGATATAGCCATAGGCGGCCCGCAGGTTGAACCAGCGGGTCAGATCGGCATCCAGGTCGATGTCCAGCCCCTTGTAGGACGTGCGATCGACGTTGGTCGTCACCGAAACCGAAACACCGTTCATGAAGCCAAGATAGCTGGCGTGCTGGCCCCGATATTTGTCATAATAGCCTTCGATATTCAGGCGGACAGACTGCCCTGCGAGGTCGAATTCGCTCTTGAAGCCAGCGTAGAAGTTGTCGACCTGCTCGGCCCCGAAGAAGGCGCGCGCCGGATCGGCCGCAATGGGATTGAAGCCACCGCGCTTGTAGCCATGCCGATAGCCAGCATAAACAATGTCACCCGACGCCAGCTTGTAGGTCAGGTCGGCATTGTAGGTATTGCCGGCGAAACGATGGAACTGCCTAACAAGCGTGGCGGGCGCGAGAGAGGGGCGCGCATCCGGCGTCTGCGGAACTGCAACGCGAATATCCCCTGACAGAAGGGTAACCGCATCCCAGGTGCGCCGGAACCCGCCCGTGAGCTTCAGATCGGGCGTGATGCTGAACGTGCCCGAAGCGAAACCGGCAAATGAATTGACACGGTGCCCGCCGTACAGCGTACGGATCACGTTGCAGCCCGCCCCGCACCCCGGCGATGCGACATAGAGGATGGATGAGATATTGATGTTGTCCGGATTGAGCGGCTGACGCGTGAGATCGGCCAAGCCACCGACAATCCAGGTCAGGCGATCATCGAAGCTGCTACCCTGAAGCTGCAATTCATTCGTGTACTGGCTATTTTTGATCCCACGAAATGTCGGCGGCTGCGAGATGGTGATCAGTGCGCTGCCGTCCGCGTTCGTGCCCTGGCTATAGTTCCCGTTTGAATGAATATATCCGAAAATATTCTTCAAAGACACATCGTCGGAAAGATTGAAGGTCGACGTGTTGATCAACGCAAGGACGCGATTATGTCCCTGCCTGCCAAACTCCACGTCAGAATCGGAGAACAGCGTGCCAAAGCCGTGCGACGGGGTTGATCCCGATCCCGCAGCGCGGTCAGCGGACGACACCTGCAACCCCGCTCCGGCTGAAGCGATGTTTTTGTCATCGTGATACGTCAGGATTGTTGAATTGCTGAACCGGTCCGACGGCTCGATCAGCAAGGTCGCGCGGATTTCGCTGACGTCCTGATTGTTGTATCGCTGTTCGCCCAGGACCTTGCCTGTAAGGCGATCGATATTGCCCGGGAAGGTACGGCCGTAGCCCGTGCGGCTCCAGCGGAATCCGGCGATCCGCAAGGCCGCGATCTCATTGAGCGGGAGATTGATCGCGCCTTCGGCCTGGAAATTATCGTAGTTGCCGACCTGGACACGAGCGTAGCCTTCCAAATCGCGCGTCGGCGCTTTGGGCACGATCGACACTGCGCCGCCAGTCGTGCTGCGCCCGAACAGCGTTCCCTGCGGCCCTTTGAGCACCTGGAAGGACTGAACGTCGAAGAATTGCGGCGGCAAGGCGACAGCAAGGAAAGGCCCACTGAGCGGAACATCCGCGAAATAGGTCTCCACGCCGCCTGCCGGAGTGCCGAAATTCTGGCCACGCCCCCGGATCGCGAATGCAGGATTGCCCGGATTGCCCGATGTGGTCGATACCGTGAGCCCGGGAACGGCGCGGTCCAACTGGAATGCACTGGTGATGTTCTGCGCCCGCAGCGTATCTTGGGAGAATGCCGTGATCGACATGGGCACTTCCTGGATGGACTCGGCGCGTTTGCGAGCCGTCACCACGATATCGGCGTACGTTTCCGCATTACTGGCTTCCGCGGGGCCCGCCGAAACCTCAGTATCCGCAGCGATTGCCGGAACTGCATTGACGGCGCAAAGGATAGCGGCGGAAATAAATCCGCCATGAAGCAGCTTTCTACCAATCATAACTTTCCCCTCCTCGATTGAACACAGGAAATCACCCCCC
>JAGWUW010000407.1 GCA_028868235.1 Betaproteobacteria bacterium
ACGCCTCGTCTTTCTTGGCGCCGAAGAACTTGCGGATCGCGGCGAGCACTCCGACTGCAGCGATGGCGATGAGCTTGAACGACTTGGCTGCGAAGGCGGCGATCACGGCGAGCAGTCCCAGTTTCTTCGCCGCGACGCCGCCCACCAGCGCCGCCAAGCCGTATTCGGCCATCTTGTCGGTGCTGGAGTTGAAGTCGGCGTAGGTTTTACCGGGGACGAAGGAGACGGACGACAGCAGCGTTTCGGCAATCGGTTTTTGCGCCGCAATGTCCTGCGCGCCGGTGACGAAGTTCACGCTCAGGTAGCCGTCGCGTCCGAGCACATAGGTGTTGTAATTGACCGATTGATTTGCCTGCGCATCGTTGTCGCCCTTGGACTTGACCCCCATCGACCAGACCAGATGATGCGGGCCTGCCTGATAAGCGGGGCGCTCCACCCAGCCGGTCAATTCCAATTCCGGAATGCCGCGGCTGGCGCGTTCCTTGTTGGCTTCCGCGGTGCCCTGGCGCAGATTGTCGAACAGCTCGTCGACGTCCCAGTGTTTGGCGTCGTCGTCCTTGATGTAGCCGGACTTCTCGAAGCGCACCACCGCCATCCAGTCATCGTTCTCGCCAGTGCCGTAGATCAGTCCGAGCAGGGTGTCTCCGACGGGATTGCCGAGCGCGCTGAGAACCTTGTCGGCTGCGGGCCGGGGCACGAATAGAAAATGCTCCGGTAGCTTCAACGTCGCCTGGTCGAGTAGCGGGATATCGGCCGGCCCTTGTTTCTTGGCGGCATTGGCTTCCTGGAAGGCACTACGGATTTCCGCCTCGCGGCTTGCCGAATCGGCGCCGGCATAGGCGGAGGACAGACCGCACAGCATGAACAAGACCGCAATCCAGCCGGCAGTGCGCCCCACCAAACTTGGGTACATGATTCCTCCTCCCTTTTTGTTAAATCGACACTTTCTATTTTGTTTGTGATTATTCTATCAATTAGGGGCGACATTCCGGCAAGCTTCAATTGGCCTCACATCGAAGAGCCAGGACTTGCGTGGCAATCGGGCAACGTATCGAGACCAGTGAAAACGGCGACCGAGGTCGCCGTTTTTTTTATCGTCCGCGCCAGTCTCAATGACGGCGGCGCAGACCGGCTAAGCCGGCGAGTCCGAGACCGAGCAGAGCAAGACTGGCCGGTTCCGGAACCTCGTTGCGGTTGATATCGAAGGTGTACACCTCGCCATGCTGCAGGACATTGAAGCCCAGCGTGACGCTATTGTCGGTAAAACTCAAAGTGGAAAGATGCGGGAAATTGCCGAAAGCGTCGCAGGAGAAGCCGGGCGAGCTACAGCTGTAGCCGCTATTGACCACGCTCAGAATACCGCCGGGGCCACCCAGCCAGTCCAGGTCGCTGAGACCGATGCCGAGCAGATCGCTACCTGAGGAGATATTTCCGTTGCCGTTATGGTTACGTTCAAGGAAGCCGACAGTGAACTGTGTGGCGCCGACATCCAGCGCGATATCCCAGACCTGCCCGAATACGTCGGTGAGCGTGCCGTTGAATTCGGTGCCGGCACCGACCACTGCGGGGCTGGCAAATTGACTGTTGATCGTCTGGTTGGTACTGAAACCGGCGGTGACGGAATCGCCGAGCAGATTGGCGTGGGCTGCCGGGGCGAGCGCGATCGCAGCGACGAGCATGACTAATTGGGTGAGTTGCTTGGACATATCACTCTCCTTGTTTGAATTAAGTGAAATTTAAATTTCACGAATTTCAAAGCAATTATTGTGCGGAGCGTCGAGTGTTTTGGGGTTTTCCTTTGGAAACATAAGCTTGCCATTGTCTGTGCGAGGGCGGATGGGAGACGGAGGAGGGTAGGTGTAAGGTCGTCCGACATGCGGGCGGCGGTTGCGCCTAGTGCCCGCTGGCCGCGATCTGCTTGCGACGCATGACTTCGCGGATGATTTCGTCGAACTGCTCGCGGGCTTCGTTCTCGATCAGATTGCGCCCCAGGAGCGGCGGGATCCAGACACCGGAGACGGCGTCGGAGTGGTACTGGATGCGCGTCTTGCCACCTTCCTCGCTGAGGCGGGTGATGCCGTCGAATTTCCTCATGCTCCCGCTCAGGAGTGTCGACTTGATCCATTCGAAGGGCTTCATCTGGATATCGCGGATCGAATCGAGCGAAAAACTCAAGAAGCCGCTGCCTGCACGTCCGTGCTGCTCGATGGTGAGATTGGTCGGACTGCTGCGTTCGATCACCTGGCTCGATTTCAAATTGCTGATGAAGTCGGCCATGTGGTCGAAGTCGGTCATCACCGCCCATACGTCGCGCGGCGGGGCTTCGATCAGCGCGCTGATGTCGAGATGCACCTCGTCGCCGTCGACGTCGATATTGATGTCGACGCCGTCTTCGCTCTGCGCGCCGTGCGCGGGCGGCAGGATCAGCGTCAGCAGGGTGGCCGACAGCAGCAGAGACATCAGGACGGGCAGGGGCGGGCGCGGCATGCAACCTCGGCGCGGTTGAGAGCACGGCCTGTCCGAACGGGCAGGCCTGCGCCGCATGGTATAGCGCCTGCCTGACGCGCCGCTTGCGTACAAAAGCCTTTACACAATCGCGCGCGCGGCGACGCTCAGCGCGCTGCTGCCGCTATGCCCGGGGCTGGCGCGCGCCTAGACAACCGCGACCGGAATCTTGCCGATCTTG
>JAGWUW010000408.1 GCA_028868235.1 Betaproteobacteria bacterium
GCACGCGCACCGGTTCCTTGCGGCCTTCGACCACGTCCTTGTCCACCACCACTTCGGCGATGTCCTGTTCGGTCGGCAGATCGAACATGGTGTCGAGCAGCAGCCCTTCGACGATCGAACGCAGCCCGCGCGCACCGGTCTTGCGTTCGATCGCCTTCTTGGCAATCGCTTCCAGCGCGTCGTCGGTAAAGGTCAGCAACACGTCTTCCAGATCGAACAGCTTGGCATACTGCTTGATCAGCGCGTTCTTGGGTTCCTTGAGGATCTTGACCAGCGCCTCGATATCAAGGTCTTCCAGCGTCGCGATCACCGGCAGGCGGCCAACGAATTCCGGGATCAGGCCGAATTTCAGCAGATCTTCCGGCTCCGCCTTTTGCAGCAGTTCGCCAACCTTGCGCTTGTCCGGATCGGCAACGTGCGCGCCGAACCCGATGGAACGCTTTTGCAGGCGGTCTGAAATGATCTTTTCCAGCCCCGCAAAGGCCCCGCCGCAGATGAACAGGATGTTGGTGGTGTCGACCTGCAGAAATTCCTGCTGCGGATGCTTGCGCCCGCCCTGCGGCGGCACGCTGGCGGTGGTCCCTTCCATCAGCTTGAGCAGCGCCTGCTGCACGCCTTCGCCCGAAACATCGCGGGTGATGCTGGGGTTTTCGGCCTTGCGGCTGATCTTGTCGATCTCGTCGATATAGACGATCCCGTGCTGGGCCTTTTCGACGTTGTAATCGCTGGCCTGCAGCAGCTTGAGGATGATGTTTTCGACGTCCTCACCCACGTAACCCGCTTCGGTCAGGGTGGTGGCATCGGCCATGGTGAAGGGCACGTCGAAAGTCTTGGCGAGCGTCTGGGCGAGCAGCGTCTTGCCGCAGCCGGTCGGCCCGACCAGCAGGATGTTCGACTTCGACAGTTCGACATCGCCGCCCTTGCCGCTGTGCTTCAGGCGCTTGTAATGGTTGTGCACCGCCACCGACAGCACGCGCTTGGCGCGGTCCTGACCGATCACGTAATCGTTCAGCGTTTCGAAGATGTCCTTCGGGCTGGGAACGCCGCCATCCTTCTTGCCGGCGATTCCGGCCTTGGTTTCCTCGCGGATGATGTCGTTGCACAGTTCGACGCATTCATCGCAGATGAACACGGTCGGCCCGGCAATGAGCTTGCGCACCTCGTGCTGCGACTTCCCGCAGAAGCTGCAGTAGAGGGTGCTCTTCGCATCGGATCCGCTGAGTTTGGTCATTCGTCTTCCTGTGTTCCCCATGGGGGGATTCGCCCGGTTTTAGCCCCGGACGCTGCAGAATCAAACCTGCCTCGTAGCAGGCAATGCTTTCAAAGGGCTGAAAACATGCCTGCGACGCGGCCGGTCGCTTATTCGGGCGCGCCGCCCGATCCGGTATTGTCACCGACCGCGTCGGAATCCGGGCGGCTTTCGAAGACCTTGTCAACAAGTCCGAATTCCTTGGCTTCCTCGGCATCAAGCCAGGTGTCGCGATCAAGCGCGGTGTCGATTTCCTCGATGCTCTTGCCGGTATACTTCGAATAAAGGCTGTTGAGCCGCTTGCGCAGGCGCAGGATCTCGCGCGCCTGAATCTCGATGTCGGATGCCATGCCGCGCGCGCCGCCCGAGGGCTGGTGCACCATGATGCGGGCCTGCGGCAGCGCGATACGCATGCCCGGCTCACCAGCGGCGAGCAGGAACGAACCCATCGAGCAGGCCTGCCCGATACACACCGTCGAAACGCGCGGACGGATGTACTGCATGGTGTCATGGATCGCGAGACCGGCCGTCACCACCCCGCCCGGCGAGTTGATGTACATCGAGATGTCCTTCGACGGATTCTCGCTTTCCAGGAACAGCAGCTGGGCGACGATCACCGAGGCCATGTGATCCTCGACCTCGCCGGTCACGAAAATGATCCGTTCGCGCAGCAGCCGCGAATAGATGTCAAAGCTGCGTTCACCGCGGCTCGACTGTTCGACCACCATCGGGATCAGCGCGCCGGTGACGGGATCGGTGGTGAATGTACCTTGCATGCCGGGGCGGTTGTAAAGATCGATCATGGGGTCCTCATCTGCGTTGGTTCGCCTATGTCGGACTTGCCGCCGTTTTGTTCAAGGGCATTAACCGGTTTCGCATTCCAGTGCGGTCTTAGAGAACACAAGCGACTTTGCGGCAATGTCCGCCGCATGCTGTAAGCCATGCGCCTTGTTGCCCCAAAGTTTGGTAATCAGCGACAATTCGCTTGTGGACGGACAAAAACTTCATCGACCGACATATTGTCCGAAAGCCGGATACGAATGAGATACGGAGCGCCATGCGGGGCTGAGAATTGTCCGCTCACCAAGCGCCACGGCCCAGTTTGCGAAGGACCCGCAAAGCTGCCCGGGATTGTTGCGGCACTGGCGATGGCGACAGCGGACGGGTTTGTCCCCGCAACGATCTCTACTCTCGCCGGACCGCTACCATTTTGGCGGCCTGAGAAATAGGCTCCAAAATCGTACATCCCTTCACAAGTCGATGTGAATCCCTGATAAATCGCATCATCCCCGAACAGGTCGAGGTAATGGCGCCGACGGTTAGCTGGGTGAATGCCCGTCGCATCGCTTTCGTTGCCGGCGATGCCGTAGCCAAATCCGCCGGGACCATCGATCTGAACGACATTGAACTTTACAATGCCAGCGTGATAAAC
>JAGWUW010000409.1 GCA_028868235.1 Betaproteobacteria bacterium
GCCCTTGCCGGTGGCCAAGTGCAATCCGGACGACGAGCCTGTGGAGCCGGAAGACCTCAATGCCGAGGAGCTGGACCAGGAAAAATCCGGCTATTCGTCCGGCGAGCGGCAGTTGCAGGTGTTGCGCGAAGTGGTGGCGGAAACCGTTCGGCCGATCTACCTGCTCGACGAGTGGGATGCCAACCTCGATGCCGACAACCGGGCCAAGGCGCGGGAATTGGTCGATCAGTTGGCCGAACGGGCGCTGGTGGTCGAGATTTCACACCGCGACGCGGCGTAAGATAATCGAGGAAAGCCGCTCAGGTCGCGCCGCGCCGCCGCAATTCTTCCTGGCACAGCGATTCGAACTGGCCGATTTCGCTCAGCATGGCCTCGATGTCCTCGCGTTGCTGGACCAGGGCCACGCGGCGCTTTTCCATGATGCGCAGGCATTCGAGCAATTGCGGCGTCTCGTCCTCGGTCGATTCGTACATCCCGATCAGGTCCTTGATCTCGGCGAGGGACAGGCCGAGGCGCTTGCCGCGCAAGGCCATTTTCAGCCGCGCCCGGTCGCGGCGGGCAAAAACCCGCTTGTTGCCTTCGCGCTGCGGCGAAAGAATGCCCTGATCCTCCCAGAACCGGATGGTCCGGGGGGTGATGCCGAATTCGCGGGCTAGGTCTGAAATGCCGAAGGTCGTCGCCGTCTGGCTCATTTTGTCTCCTGATGGTGCGGCAGAGTAAATCAGAAGCAGGGGCTTTTTTCAATCCGCTACCGTATGGTAAGTTGCCGTTTCATCATCCAAGAAAAAATTATGGCCCTGCATTTTCCCCATTCCCATCCGCCGGCCGCCGGCGAGATGACAGAGCTGGCCCCCGGTATTTTCTGGTTGCGCATGCCTCTTCCCTTCCAGCTTGACCACATCAACCTGTGGCTACTGCGCGACGGTCACGGCTGGGCCATCATCGATACCGGCTTCCCGGAGGATCACGTCCGGGATACCTGGTCGGCCATCCTCGACCGGCTGGACGGCCCGGTCAACAAGCTGATCGTCACGCACTTCCACCCCGATCACCTGGGCCTGGCGACCTGGCTGATGGAAAAGACCGGCGCGCCGTTGTGGATGAGTGCCGGCGAATTCCTGACCGCCCATGTGGTGTGGAACGAGGTCGGCGGCCACGGGGCGCGCTTCATGGTCGACCAGTTCCGCCAGCATGGGCTGGATGCCGAGCGCCTGGCCAAGTTCGAAAAGCGCGGCTCGGGCTACCGCAAGGCGGTCCCGGCGCTGCCTGACTACTACAACCGCATGATGGCCGGCGATTCCGTGAGCATCGACGGCCGCCACTGGCAAATATTGATCGGCCATGGTCACGCCCCGGAACATGTCGCGCTTTACTGTGTCGAACTCGGCGTGTTAATTTCCGGAGACATGCTTTTACCGAGAATTTCCACCAATATCAGCGTTTTTGCGGCAACGCCCGAAGCTGACGCGCTGCGCTGGTATCTGGATTCGCTGGACGTGATGGCGCGGGAAATTCCGGCAGAAACGCTCGTGCTGCCCTCGCACGGCTTGCCCTTCACCGGGGTGCAGGAGAGGGTCGGGGACTTGCATGCGCATCACGAAGAGCGTCTGCAGGCCCTGGAAGCAAGCTGTGAACAAGCGCCAAAGAGCGCCGCCGAGTTGCTGGAGACATTGTTCAACCGGCAACTCGATACACACCAAACCATGTTCGCGATGGGTGAAGCGATCGCCCATCTGAACTACCTGGAACAAGCTGGTCGGCTGTCGCGTCACTGCGACGCCGAAGGGGTGATTCGCTATACGCGGACGGGACACTGAGCCACCGCGCACTGACAGAGAGGGAGTTTGAAGATGCCGCAGCAAACCGAAAACCAGGGCATGAATTTGCCCAATCCGGCCGAAATGGCCAAGACCTACGCCGAAGTCGCCCAGCGCGCCTCCCGCGTGATCACCCAGTTCATGGAAAAGAAGGCCAAGGAAGGCGTCGACGCCCCGGCAGACGAACTCGGCGTAGCGAAGGCCTTCATGGACCTGTCGGCGCGCCTGATGGCCAATCCGTACAAGATGGCCCAGACCCAGATGAACATGATGTGGGACTACTTCTCGCTGTGGCAGGGTTCCATGATGAAGATGATGGGCATGCCCGGCGCTGCCCCGGTCGCCGCGCCGAAAAAGGGCGACAACCGCTTCCGCGACGAGGACTGGGAACAGCATTTCCTGTTCGACTTCGTCAAGCAGTCCTACCTCATCGCGGCCCGTCACATCCACGACACCGTCAGCGGCACCGAAGGCCTCGACGAAGCCACCCAGCAGAAGGTCAACTTCTTCACCCGCCAGTACATCGACGCCCTGTCGCCGTCCAACTTCGCCCTGACCAATCCGGAAGTCTTCCGCGAAACGGTCAAGAGCCACGGCCAGAACCTGATCAAGGGCCTCAACAACCTGCTGCACGACGTCGAATCCGGCGACGGCCAGCTGCGCATCCGGATGACCGACACCTCGGCCTTCGAAATGGGCAAGAACGTCGCCACGACGCCGGGCAAGGTGGTCTTCCAGAACGAACTGTTCCAGCTCATCCAGTACGATCCGAAGACTCCGGACCAGTACAAGAAGCCGTTCCTGATCGTGCCGCCGTGGATCAACAAGTACTACATCCTCGACCTGCGCGAGAAGAA
>JAGWUW010000410.1 GCA_028868235.1 Betaproteobacteria bacterium
AACAGGAGATCGAGGCCTTCGTAGGCGTAGAAGGAGCCAATGAATCCGACGACTATCTTGCCAGTCAGCCCCCATTTTTCCTGGAGTTGCGGATCCGGCGGGCTGGACAGTTGGAATGAGGCGATATCGACGGCATTGGGGATCACTGTCACCTTGGTGGCCGCGATGCCGCGCGCCACGATGTCGGCGCGAAGGCCTTCACAGATAGTGAAAACGTGGTCGACCTGACGGATGGCGCGGGTTTCGAGAGCGCGGGTGGCGCGGTAGCGCAGGCTGCCTTCGGTGGTGCTGCCATGATCGACAGCGGCGTCCTCCCAGAAGGCACGGATTTCATAGACGACCGGGATGCCCAGCCGGCGGGCGACCTTGATCGCCGGTAGGGCGTTGAGTACCGGCGAGTGGGCATGGATGATGTCCGGTCGGATGTCGCGGGCGACTTCTTCCAACCGGGTTTCCAGTTGCTGCATCAAGGCCAGTTCCCGAGCGATAGGTAGATCAGCCAGAAAGCCGGTGGCGGGCGGGGTACGATAGAAGTGCAGACCATCGACGTCTTCGACCGAGGCAATCGCATTGCCTTGCTTGGGCGAAGTCAGGTGGAAAGTTTTCCAGCCCAGGGCACGCTGTTCGCGGAGCAGAGCGGCGGTGCGGAATGTGTAGCCGCTGTGCAGCGGGATCGAATGGTCGAGGACGTGCAGGACGCGAGTCATGCCGCTGCTCCCGTTTCCATGACATTGCGCAGAAAAGCCTCGAACATCAGGATGGTCCAGATCGAGGCACTGTAGTCGCGGCTGCCATTGTTGTGGTCGCGCACCAGTTCGCGCAGGTAGTCGCGATTGAACCAGCCGGTGTCGGCCAGGCGTGAGCCGAAAATCGACTCCTCGACGCGGTTCTTCAGCGGGCCGCGGAACCAGCGAGCGAGCGGTACCGAGAAGCCCATCTTGGGGCGGTACAGGACGTCGTTCGGCAGCTTCGGTTCCATCGCCTTCTTCAGCAGGTATTTACCTTCCTGGCCGCGGATCTTCTGTGTTGACGGCAGGGTCGCCAGCCATTCGATCAGCTTGTGGTCCATCAGCGGCTCGCGCACTTCCAGCGAGTGGGCCATGCTGGCACGGTCGACCTTGGTGTTGATGTCGCCGATCAGGTAGGTTTTGAGGTCGAGGTACTGTATTAGCGCAAGGGGGTCGTTGGTTCCCGACTTGGCGGCATGGTTGGCGAATACCTGCAGCGCATCGTAGCCGCCGAGCGCTGCCTTGAACTGCGGACTGAACAGGCGGTTGCGCATTGGCGCCCGCAGGATCGAGACGGAATGGAAATAGGCCTCCACCGAATTGCGGGCCATGCCTTCGAAGGTTGTCTTGGCACGGAATACGCGTGGCGCCCAGTCGGCTTTCGGGTAGAGCTTGCCGAGCATGCCGAACAGCGGTCGGCGAAGGCCCAGCGGCAGGGCCGAACGCATCTTCTCTTCCATCAGGTGGAGGCGGTAGCGACGATAGCCGCCGAAACTCTCGTCACCGCCGTCGCCGGAGAGAGCGACGGTTACGTGCCTGCGGGCCAGCTGGCAGACGCGGTAGGTGGGGATAGCCGAGCTATCGGCGTAAGGCTCGTCGTAGAGGTGGGCCAGGGTGTCGATGAGGTCAAAGTCGTCGCTTTCGACCATGTCAATGTGGTGGTTGGTGTGATAACGGTCGGCCACCATTTTGGCGAATTCGGACTCGTTGAAAGCCGGGTCGGAGAAGCCGATCGAGCAGGTATTGACAGGGGTGGTCGAGAGGCCTGCCATGACCGCGACCACGGCGCTCGAGTCCACTCCGCCGGAGAGAAACGCGCCGAGAGGCACTTCCGAGATCATGCGGAGCTTGACTGATTCTTCTAGACGATGAGTGAGTTCGGCCTGGGCATCGGCGTCGCTGAGCGGGTTGTCGAGTGTGAAGCGGACATCCCAGTATTCGCGCGGCTGGTCGACAGGCTGGCCACGACGTAGCAACAGCGTGCATGCCGGCGGCAGCTTCTTGGCCTGCTTGAAGATGGCACGCGGTTCAGCGACGTAGCCGAGGGCGAAATATTCCTCTACAGCGCAGGGATCGATGTCACGCTTTAAGCCGCCGTGGGCTAGTAGGGATTTCAGCTCGGAGCCAAACAGGAAGGTACCGTCGTCGAGTAGGGCGTAGAACAGCGGCTTGACGCCGAGACGGTCGCGGGCCAGGAACACGGTTTCGCGATTGCGGTCCCACAGCGCGAAGGCGAACATGCCGCGGAAGCGGTCGACGCAGCGCTCACCCCAGGCTTCCCAAGCATGCACGATGACTTCAGTATCGCTGCGGGTGTGGAAAATGTGGCCGAGGGCCTGCAGTTCGGGGATCAACTCCTGATAGTTATAGATCTCGCCGTTGAAGACGACGCAGACGGAGTTGTCTTCGTTGTACAGCGGTTGCTGGCCGGTGGACAGATCGATGATTGACAGCCGCCGATGGCCGAGGCCGATGCCGGGTTCGACGTGCAGGCCACCTTCGTCTGGCCCCCGGTGAAACTGTGCTTCGTTCATGCGGTGAAGTACGGCGCGATCAATGTTGCGCCGTCCGCGGGTGTCGAAGATACCTGTTATTCCGCACATGGGGTCTGATTCTCTGTGTTTTAGTGGGCGTTGGTCTGCTGTCGCATTTTTCCGTAG
>JAGWUW010000411.1 GCA_028868235.1 Betaproteobacteria bacterium
CGTTCACAACCGTAGTTGCCCCGCCGAGATAGCTCTGCGTATTCACCGAGAAGCCTTTGCCGATCCCGCCCACGAGACCTGCAAAGAACGCCTGCATCGTCAGACTGCCTTCACGGCTGACCACACGCCCGCGAACCCCGGTCTTGCCACCAAAGGCAATGAACCCCTTGACCTCACTCTCAGCAAACCGCCCACCCGGCTGCGGGCAAGTCATCTTGGCAAGCCGCACATAGACCTTCTCGGAAGAGAGATCGCCGCGCGCAGCACCGTTGACCAGGCAGCCATCAATCCGAGTAGTCAGAACCTTCCCGTTCTGTGCGACCGAACGCGCCGGGCCAGTGATACGCAGCACAACAGGCAAAGGATCTGACTGCGACTGCACATTCGAGGCCGCATCAACCCCGACAATTACCCGCGCCTTTGCATAGCTGTTAGCCGGGAGATAATTGGGGCTATCCGTAAAAATCGTGTTCCCACGCTCAGCCGGTTTGGCATTCCCCTGCGGAGCTGTGCTGGACGTCGAGAAATTGATAACCTTCAGCTCGGAACGGGGCACAGCCGCAACAGCACCTGGGCCGCCAATCTGCTGATAGCCCGCAGGACCACCAGCACCATAAAGCGAACGAGGACCTGCCGCCGCAGCTCTCGCGGCACCGCTTTGCGCATCGGTCAACTGCTGGCGAAGGGTCCTGTTCTCTTCCTCATAAGCAGACACAACCCGCGTACCATCCGCAGCCATGCTAGAATTTTCGGACCGCAACGCGTTAATCTGCTGTTGAAGTTGCTGGATTTGATCGCCCTGCCCTGACAGCCGGCGCAACTGGTTATCCTGCGCGGTCAGGCGGTTCTCGGACATCGAGATCCATTCCTTCTCAGACAGATTTTTCGCGCCCAGATCACCGGCCGAAATCGTCACCCGGTGGCCATCCTTGTCGACAGCCTCAGTCGGAGAAGGATCACCATTCCCGCTAAACAGCCACCAACCGCACAGCCCCAAAACGGCAACACCCCCAACCCCAAGCGCCATCCTCTGACGCTTCAAAACGGCGTCATTGCCATCAAGATCAGCCGCCGGAGGAGGAGCCACACCCATGTCTGTACCCAGCCCGGGCTCCGCCCGACGCTTGCGGAAAATGTCACCGAAACCGGCCATCAAAAAATCCCTTCAAGCAAAATGAAAACGCTGATCATGTCCGCGGACCGCTCTTGCGGACGACGACATAAGCCGTGGTCACTTGCCGAGCTTCGAGCTTCGGATTGCCGATCGCGACAGCAACTGCGCCCTGCGGTGCAACCTGGGCCTCGGTCAGTTCGACCGCCGTCTTTCCGGTATTCTCGATCCGGATAACGCGCCCGGTCAGCTCGACGCCGCGATATTCAGCAAGGAGTTGCACAGTCAGAGTACCGGCCGTCACCGGAACGAGCGCACTGCGCTCCATGCGATAACCCGGAACCACTTGCTGTCCGGCCATAGCCTGGATCAACCGAACAGCCGTTTCGTCAGTATCGGGAGCGTCTTCGTCACTCGCCGCAAGATCGACCTTGGCTTGATCCTGCTCCGCACCCGGATTCTTCAGGAATATCTGCTGAGCCTCAACCGCCTCGATCCGGCAGGAGAACTTGTAAACATAGCCCTTCTTCGACGTGCCGAAGAACGACAGCGACTTGGGGCGAAACCCGCCGGGCACCGACACGTAGATATCGCCGCGCGTCGGCTCATTGACGATCGAGAAGTCATCAAGCGGATTTTCAGGCTGAACCTTCGAAACGCTGGCAAATTCATCGCCAATCAAACTGACCCGCGTCAGATCACTCTTGGAGGCAATGCACTCAACCCGCGCATTGTCCTCAACCGTAAGTGCCTGATCGGCAAATGCCGGAGCCGACATCAACATCAACGCGGCAGCGAGAATGCTCCCCCCTACCCATTGCGCGCCGCGATTATCGACCCGCGAAACCAAAGCCGCTCCCGCGACCGTCAAAACACCCACAGGCACCGCCTCCATCATTGAACCTGTCCTTCGTCAGAGACCGACGCTGCAGGACCCGCAGAGCCATCCTTTGATTTCTCACCAGCGGGCACGACCGCGCCGAAACCGATCAGGCGCAGTTCAACGCCCGTGTAGGTCCACTGGAATTGGAAAGTCCGCTTCAGGCTGGCCACTTCCTGGCGCCCAACCATAGTGTGAAGGACGCCGGTGACCTGCGATGTCAGGTCTTCAGGATTGACCTGCATCCCTTCCATCGTGAAATATTGAGCGACGCTCGATCCGCGCTGATCGTTCGCGATCTTGATCAATTCGCCCTTCATCCGGCCATAGGCCGAAGGATGAACGATCTTGAGAACCTCACCCATCCAATAGTCGACGCTCTGCGGCGTCCGGTTGAGCATCAACACGGTCGCATCGCGCGTCACCAGCTCAAGATATTCCTTGCTCAAGCCATTGCTTGAGATCTCGAGCGGGCGCGACAACACCGGCTGCAGAACAACTTCACGATCGCGCGAAGCCGCCGCGATCAACGAAAACAACGCAACGACACTGAGGCCGATCGTCGTAAGCACCAGCATATTGCGCTGCTTCAGAACACGCTGCGCCTGCGCCTGGCTAAACCCGACTTCCATGTCGCTACCCCGCCATCAATCGCAAATAGGAAGGTGGGACGG
>JAGWUW010000412.1 GCA_028868235.1 Betaproteobacteria bacterium
CACGGATAAAAATCATGAAAAAGCAGAATCTCGTTTCCCTGACCGCCTGTTCTCTGATCGCTGCCGTCACCATGGGGGCGACAGCCCATGCTGCCGATAACCCTTTTGCAGCCAAGCAGTTGCAGACTGGTTACCAACTAGCGCAGGCCGACACAAAAATGGATGGCAAATCCGTTGAAGCGAAATGTGGCGCCGACAAAAAGGCTACCGTGGAAAAGAAAAAGGACGGCAAGTGTGGCGAAGCCAAGTGCGGTGCCAATAAAAAAATGGAAAAGAAGGCTGACGGTAGCTGCGGCGCAAAAAAATAAGTACCTGACAGGTCGGCTCGGGGCACGTTCCCTGAGCCACCCGGCCAACCCCACCTCGAAAACGACATGAATCATCGACTGCTCACCGGTGCCGGTCTCGGTTTTCGCCGGGAGCTCATTCCCGCCCTGAAAGATGGGGGCCACGAGCTCATCAACTTCTTCGAGGTTGCACCGGAGAACTGGGTCGGCATGGGCGGGCGTTCGACCAGGGATTTGCGGTATTTCACCGAACGCCATGCCTTCGTTTGTCATGGCCTGTCATTGTCGTTGGGCGGGCCGGGGGCGTTGGACGAGGTGTTTCTCCGCAGGATCAAAGCCTTCATGGCCGAGCATGGCATTGGCCTGTATACCGAACATCTGTCCTGGTGTACCGACAGCGGCCACCTCTACGAATTACTGCCGATTCCGCTCAGCGAGGACGCCGTGCGGTGGACGGCGGCGCGTATTCGCCAGGTGCAAGATATCCTCGGTTGCCGAATCGGGATCGAGAATGTCTCTTACTATGTCGCTCCGCCAGGGGCAGAGATGAGCGAGGCGACATTTATCTCGGCCGTGGTTAGTGAGGCTGATTGCCTGTTCCATCTCGATGTGAACAACATCTACGTCAATAGCCGCAACTTCGGCTTCGACGCGCTCGATTTTCTGCATGCCCTGCCGCTGGAGCGAACCTGCTACGTCCATGTCGCCGGGCATTATGTCGAACCGGACGGGCTGCTGATCGATACCCATGGTGCGGCAGTGATCGACCCGGTGTGGTCATTGCTGGCAGCCGCCTATCGGCGTATCGGCGGTGCGGTACCGACGTGTCTGGAGCGTGATTTCAATATTCCCGATCTGGCGCAACTGCAGGTGGAAGTGGGGCAGATTGCCGATTTGCAGTCACAGGCATGCGGTGCCGAAATGCAGGTGGCGTGACGGTGGCCACTTTCCAGCGTTTTCAGCATGAGTTCGGCCGCCATCTGCGTGACCCGATGCGCGTTGCCAAGCCGATCGACACCCCTGAACGACGTGTTGCTATTTATCGCGAGCTGGTCTTCAACAACCTGCGCGGTTTCGTCGATGCCTGCTTTCCGGTTTGTCGGAATCTGCTCAGCGAATCCCGCTGGCGCCGCTTGTGCCGCACATTCCTTCTGGACTGGCCTCTTCATACGCCGTGGTTCCGCGACATTCCGTGCGAATTTGTACGCTATCTGAATGAGATGGAGATTCGTCAGCCTTTGCCGCGCTGGCTGGCCAACTTGGCGCATTACGAGTGGGCCGAACTGGCAGTCGACGTGATGGAGGTGGCAAATCCAGCTTGCGATCCCGGGGGAGACTTGGTGGACGGAGTGATCGCGCTCAATCCGGCGCTGATGAATCTGGCCTATGCCTGGCCGGTCCATCGCATCGGCACGGATTTCCGACCCCGCCAGCCGCGCCTGACGCACCTCGTGGTCTATCGCAATAGCGATGACGTTGTGCGGTTTTCCGAAATTACGCCACCGACCGGGCGCCTGATCAATCTGCTCGCTGGCGAAGCGCTGAGCGGGCGACAGGCCATCATGCGTCTGGCCGATGAGCTTAATCACTCCAATCCGCAGCAATTGCTCGGTTTCGGTTCGCGTCTGCTCGCCGATCTGCGGCAGCAAGACATCATTTTGGGTAGTAAATTATGAACAAGGTGGTTTTGCGTGCGATTCGCACCGTCGATGCCTTGGGCCTGTGGCTCGGACTTCTCAGCCTACGCATCCTGCTCGGCTGGGATTTTTTCGAGTCCGGCCTGGAGAAATTCCACGGCAGCAACTGGTTTGCCGACATCCAGGATCGCTTCCCCTTTCCCTTTAGCATCGTGCCGCCTGAAATCAGTTGGCAGATGGCCACATGGTTCGAGCTTCTCGGCGGAATTGCCTTGCTCCTCGGGCTGGCGACCCGTTTCATGTCCATCTCGCTCATCGTGCTGACCACGGTAGCCATAGCCGCCGTCCATTGGCCGGACATGTGGGCCAGCGTTGGCGAGCTGATGCAGGGTTATGTCTTCACCGATAACGGCCAGGGGAATTTCAAACTGCCGGTACTGTTCATTGGTATGCTCCTACCGCTGGTCCTTAGCGGTCCGGGCAAGCAGTCGGTCGATGCCTGGATTCGGCGGCGCTACGGTGAGCGATCTATCTGCAACCCTGACTTCAATGCGATCAAGTGTCCGAGACCCTGAAAATCGATGATGATTTTGTCGCAGCTATTCGCTGCGACATGCTCAAATTCGCCCAGATGCAGCTTCGCGATGCAGCCCTGGCGGAGGATGCCGTGCAGGAAGCGCTGGTTGCAGCCCTGGCTGGCGGACGTAACTTCGCTAGGCGGGCTGCGGTGA
>JAGWUW010000413.1 GCA_028868235.1 Betaproteobacteria bacterium
TTCCCATGCGAAGTGTTCGCGACCCGGCGCCTTGTAGTCGTGGCACAAAAACACCCGAGCCTCGCTCGGTAGCTGCATGAGGCGCCGGATCGAGCGAAACAGAGTCCGTGCGTCGCCGCCCGGAAAATCTGCGCGGGCAGAGCCGTAGTCCGCCATGAACAGGGTGTCGCCGACGAACACCGCATCGCCAATGACATAGGCAAGGCATGCTGGCGTATGCCCCGGAACATGCAAGGCCACCGCAGGGATATCCCCCAGTATGAAACGCTCGCCATCCCCCACCAATTGGTCGAATTGCGATCCGTCACGGGCGAAGCTCGCAGGCTCATTGAATATCTGAGCAAAGGTCTGCTGCACAGTTACAATCTCGCGACCGATCACCAGCGTGCCGCCAAGCGCACGTTGCAGATACGGTGCATCCGACAAGTGGTCGGCATGCGCATGGGTTTCGAGCAGCCAGTCAACGGTAAGTCCGTGCTCTCGGACATAAGCGATCAATGAATCGGCCGAGTTGTGACTGATTCTACCTGCCGCCTGATCGAAGTTAAGTACGGAATCGATGATGGCTGCACGCTTTGTGGCCGGATCATGCATGACATGCGTCGCCGTGAACGTCGGCTCATCGAAAAAGGTCCTTATGATGGGGAGGCTCGCCGATGCCCGCGCCTCCACCACCTGTTGTTGTGCGACCCGAAGGGGGGCATCGGTCATGGCGCAATATTTCCTGCGAGCGCATTGAGGCGCCACGCTGCCACCGTCCGCATACCGTCGGCCTGCAGCAGTGCCGCCTCCGCCTCAATCGCCTCGCGTTCGGCGTCGAGGACAGCCAGAGTCGGCTTTTCCCCGACCATGGCTTCCAGTTTGGTCGCGCGCAGGGCTTCTGTCGCGGCGGCACTGCGCAAGCGCCCGGCATCAGTCATGCGCTGCGCCGTCTTCAAACCCTGCCAGGCATCGATAACCATGCCTTCGAGGGCCTGATCGGCTTCGCGCAAGCGCGCTTCGCTTGCACTGAGGTCGGCATCGGCAACCCGGACCTGGGCGGCAACCCGGCCCCCGGCCCACAGCGTCCAGCGACCGCGAATGCCCACGGCAACTGAATCTGCTTTGTAGCCCGGGAAGAACTGGTCGCGGACGTGGGCGGCTTCCGCAAAGGCGCCTACGGTCGGCATGCCTTCCGCTCGGGCGGCACGAACGCCGGCATTCGCCACGTCGATACCTGCCTTGGCCTGGCGAAGCGCAGGATTGGCCTTGCGTGCCATGTCCAGCGCCTCGTCCAGCGTCGGAGGCGTATTCGGCAGCGCGGGAAAGGCAGCGAGGTTGCCCGCAGGCTTGCCGGTCAGCCTTTGATAGGCGGCTTCGGCCGAAGCCCTGCGTCCTTGCGCCTGGGCCAGACCGGCATCAGCCTCGGCCTTGCGGGCGCGGGCCTGGGCAAGCTCCGAACTGGCAATTTCCCCGGCGTGATAGCGCAACCCGGCCTGCCGCTCGGTCTCGACCAGTTCGGTCACGAGCTGGCCAAAGCGGGCCTCGAGTTTCCGGGCTGTGAGCACCTCGGTGTAGGTACTCACAGCTTGAACGATGGTCTGCAGCCGGGCCTGTTCGGCCCCGAACTGGGCGACCAGCACGCCGCCGTGCGCCTGGTCGATGGCGGAGGAAATCCGGCCACCGGCGTAGAGGGGCATTTCGGCGGTGGCCTGGACGGCAAGCGGATTCACGCTGGCGGCAGGAATGGCGAAAAACCCGCCATTGTCTATCCGCCCGGTGCCAATCGAGCCCTCGACGCGCAGCAGCGGGTTGCTTTCAGCGTGGGCGCGATCGAGCCGGGCATTCGCCGCCGCCTCACCGGCCTTGGCTTCTGCCAGCGAGGGAGTATTGGCCAAGGCATCGGTGATGGCGGCGGCGAGGTCCTGCGCCGACGCTGTGGGGGATGCAGCGACACAGGACAGGGCGAACGACGACAGGATCAAGCGGCGCATTTCAAGTTCTTTTCAGTTGAACGCGTTGCCGGGCCTGACACCCAACTTCTTGAAGATCATTGCCGCAGGGCAAAATCCGGTGAAACTCGCCTGCAACATGTTCAAACCGGCAAATATGGTCAGCCCGATCCAGTACGGGTGGACGTAAATCGAAAGCATGGCGCTCGCCAGAACAACACATCCGGCAAATCGCAGCACAGCAGCATCAAGCGTCATGTTCGTTCTCCTTACTTGAAGCGAAGCTTGCGAATGCCCAGCGCGTGCATCGCGAGCTTTTCATAGAATGGCTCACTGGTTCCGCGCCGGACTTTGTGGAGGAAGTATTTTTCGAAGCCGACCTTGGCGAGATGAACCCATTTCCCACTCGACGACCAGTTGACGTTGCGCGGTGGGATTTGTGGCTGAGCCACGAACGCCACGCCGCCATCGCCAAAATCAGCCAGGCAAACTGCATTCCAGGTCGCTTCCTCAGCCGGCTCCTTGCCTTCGAGCTCCAGCTTGAGGTTCGCCGCAATCGCGGTGACCATCGATTCGATCATGAACCCGGTCTTGGGCACACCCACTGGCACCGGCGTCGGACCGACCGGAGGGATGGCAACGCAAACGCCCAGCGAATAGACGTTCTTGAAGGTGGGATTGCGCTGGTGCTTGTCGGCGAGGATGAACCCGCGCGG
>JAGWUW010000414.1 GCA_028868235.1 Betaproteobacteria bacterium
CACGATCCGCGAAATGCGCAAGGCGCTCCGCGAGCGGGATAGGGAACTGGCCCAACTCCGCAAGCAGGCACCGCAACGCATTGCTGATCCGGGGCCGAAGCCGACCCTTGCCGGATGCGATTTCGACGAGGACCGCTTCGACGCTGAATATGCCGAATGGACGACGCGCAAGGCGGAAGCCGACCGCGCCGAAACCGAGGCACAGGCTGCTGCAAGGGCCGAGCAGGAAGCATGGACGCACCGGGTAGAGGCCTACAAGGCCGACAAGCTCACTGTCCGCGCCCCTGACTTCGAGACTGCCGAGCAGGAGGTTTTCGACATCCTGCCCGACAATCACAAGGCCCTTGTGATGATGACCGGGAAGCCTGCCGCGCTGGTTTACGCGCTGTCGCAGAATCCCGCGAAACTCGCCGATCTCTCGAAACTCGATCCCGTCCGCGCCGCCATGATGATTGGCAAGCTGGAGGACAAGCTAACCGTGACGAAACGCGCTTCCCCTCCCGCTCCTGATCGCCCGCTCCGGGGCAATGCCTCGCTGGCAGGTGGCACCGACAAGGAACTCGCACGGCTTGAGAAAGAGGCTGAGCGTACCGGGGACCGCACTGCGCTGATCCGTTACCGCAGGTCGCTCAAGCCCTGACATTTCAGGGATTTGAACAATGGGCACTTCGTTTACCAAGCAGGAACAGGTGATGTTCGACAAGGTTGTCGAGGGTTTCGACGATCTTCTCGTTATCTCCAAGGCATTCGACCTTTACGACCCTCTCACCGCTCAGGAAGCGGTCAACGCCAATGACAAGTTCTGGGTTCCGGCCCCGATGATTGGTTACAGCTATGACGGCTTTGACCAGTCGGCAAACTTCGACGGCCTGACCGATCTCAATGTGCCTGCCTCGATTGGCACGCACAAATCCATCCCGAAGACGCTTTCCTCGAAGAACCTGCGCAATCAGTATTCGATGGACAAGTTTGGGCTGGCTGCGCGCCAGAAGCTGGCCAGCGATGTCAATCTTGCGTGCTTCAACACTGCGGCCAAGTATGGCTCTGTCGTGTCGAAGCGCACCACGGCGGCGACTGGTTACGATGACGTTGCCGATCTCGACGTTCGCTTTACCCGCATCGGCGTCCCGCAGGACAACCGTATGGCGTTCTACTCGCCGAGCGCGATGAACGCGATGGCTGGCAACCTTGCCGGTCGTTCGGAGGACAGTGCGCGTTCGCGCAGTGCCTACGAAAAGGCGCTTATCCGCCATGACATCGCGGGCTTTCAGGTGTTCAAGAACGACCAGGAGCTTCGCCTTGCTGCTGCGGGCGGCGGTGCGACCACGATCAACGGAGCGAACCAGCGTACCGTTCCGGCTGCTACCTCGACTTCGGCGAGCCTGACCGAGAACAAGGACAACCGTTATACGGACCTCGTTATCACGGCGACGACCTATGCCAACGTCAAGGTTGGCGACTGCTTCACCATTGCGGGCGTGAATGAGATCAACCTCATCACCAAGCAGGACACGGGCAACCTCAAGACGTTCCGTGTCGTGGCGACGCAGGCTGATGGCGGCATGGCTGCGAATACCATTCGCGTCTATCCGGCGATCATCGACGCGGCGGAAGGCTCGATTGGCTCGAAGGAATACGCCAACGTATCGGCGACCCCGGCCAACGGTGCGCCCATCACGTGGCTGAACACTGTCGCGGCCCCGATGAACCCGTTCTTCCGCAAGGAAACCATGATCCTGATCCCCGGCACCTTCGACGTCGATCCGGATGATGGCTGGCAGGTGATGCGGGCGACCACCGATCTTGGCATCGGTATCACCTACACCCGTCAGGGCGCGATCAATGACCTCTCGGTCAAGGCTCGCTGGGACATCGACTTCGGCACGGCGATCCTGAATCCCGAAATGGCTGGCGTACAGCTTTTCTCGCAGACCTGATCGTCACGCGGGGGCGGGGGCTTCGGCTCCCGCCTCCTTTCAAGCCCTGTCCGCAGGGTTTCAGAGGAGGTTCCGCCGATGGAAGAATACCCCAAGATGATCTACCGCGACGGCGACGGGTTTGAGTGGGAAGGCCACTCGCTCGAATCGCTGATCGTCGCCGATGCTGGCGAAGAGGAAGCCGCCCTTGCTGATGGCTGGCGCGTATCGCCGAACCCCCTCGATCATGACGGTGATGGCAAGCCGGGCGGTGCCCGGCGCGGTCGGCCCAAGAAGGTTGTTGAAGAATGATCAACTTCGCAGACGGTGCGCTCACCGCTCAGCAGGCGTTGCAGCGTGAAAGCTATGTGCTTCCTGCAACGATCTCCGCCCCTGCGGCCATGGCCTCGCCGCCCACTGTAACGAACTCTGGTGTCGCACCGACCTTGGCGCGCCGGATTTACGCCGGTTCCGTTGATGGCTCCCGGCTTTTGCCTTCGTCGTTCTCCGGCGGGTTGTTTACCTATAGCCGAACGGTGCCGGGTAAAACCTCGACATTCATGGAATCGGATAGCGTCAACGCTACCGGTTCCACGCCTACGCTCAACGGCAAGTCGCAGCTACAGGTGTCGTTCGTTCATGACGGCTCGAATATCGAGCTGGGCATCTACTCTGCCACCACCTATGGCATTCTCGTCCGGGTTGACGGGCAGTATGTGAGCCTGACCCC
>JAGWUW010000415.1 GCA_028868235.1 Betaproteobacteria bacterium
CAGGTTAGGAATTTCCTGCTCAAACCTCTTCAAACAAGCTGGCTTCTGATGGAGATCGACATGAAGATATCCCAACGGATTGTGCTGTTTCTCGGTGGTGCAACGTGGAAGCAGTTCATGCAGCTGATTGCTGCGGCAATCGGACTGATTTTTGTGTTGAATTTGACGGTATGGGCGATGCCCCCTTACCGTGGGCTGGAGCATATTCAACCGGCCGTTCTTGGCGTGATAACGACACTGTGGCTCTTCTTCCTCTGGGACTGCATTGTCGTACCTTCATCCGATGAGATCAGGAATCGCCTGATCAAGGACGGCAAAAATGCTTAGCCTCCCGAAAATTGTCGGTAGGCTGCTCGGGCTTCTGATCCTGGTAGCCCAGACCACAGCAGCTCATGCACAGTCCACTCAGGCCTCACTGGATAGCTACAGAGCTCCGGTCGGAGATTCATCTCTGAAAATGCTGGCCGGCATCTTCGGCTCGGCTAACGGGATTTTCGGGGGCGCGGATGATCCCAGCGTCAATGCCATGTTCATGGCATTCAATACCGCAGTGCTGGCCGTTGCCGCCGCATACTTCTCGTATAACCTCATGGCTGCAACCGTACAGGGCAGTTTTGACGGGGAGTTCCTCGGCCGGCGTTTTTCTAGTGTCTGGATGCCGATCCGTTCGGCAACAGGTGCCGCTTTCCTGATTCCGGTCTGGAAGGGCTGGAACCTGGCTCAGCTCATCATGGCGCTTTGCGCATCGATCGGCATCGGCATCGGGAACATGACCTGGGCAGGCCTCAACGGCGAAATCACACCCGCACTCGTCACCCCGCCGGCGATCACATCCTTGGCCGATCTCGCGCAGCCGATCACAGCTGCGCATGTCTGTCTTGCGAATCGCTGGGCCGATCAGGCGCGTCTAAAGAAAGCGAACGTTGACGCGGCGGCGACGGAATATCAGACGAATTGGGATCGTCAGATGGTCGGCGATAGCACTTGGGTAGGCATCAACTATGGAGCCATTCCAGCAATAAATGGCTTCACCGAAACTACCTGTGGGTTCGTTGCAGTCGACTTCCCCCAAACGTCGAGTGACGATCCCGATGTACAGGCTGTCATCACCGTCGCGCGCACGGCCATGAGTAGTGCCCTAGTAGCGCTCGACTCCGACATCGCCAAGCTGGTCGAGCCGGCGAAGACGATGGATCCCGACGATCCTGATGCCGTCATCAACCTCGAAAAATCGATGCAGGACGCACTTCCGCGCATTGTCGCTCAGCGCCAGGCTGAGCTGGACTCGGCCATCACCGGGATTGTGAATGCCCGTAATGCTAAGGTCAGCGAACGAATCAAAGAGATGTCCCTTCGATACGGCTGGCTCGCCGCCGGCGCGACGCCGCTCATCATCACGATGAACTCCATCGACGTCGCGCGGGGTACGCCGCAGATATCATCAGAGGCGCCCAAAGCCAACCCCGAGACCCCCACTGTCCAAACCCCCAGTGCGGCCGGCAACAACTATGGCACCAGGGCGGGCCAAACTGCAGCCGCCCGCCGCGCCTCCAACCCGCCTCAAGAAAATGCATGCGGGCTAAGCAGTGTCGGGAAGGATTATTTCCAAAGGTGCGTAGAAACGCCGCTCATCAACAAGATCAAGAGTGCCGGCATCGGTTCGCTTGTCGGAGCGACAAGCGGCAATCCGATAATCTTCTCGCAGCAGCTGGGGCTCAAGATATTGAACATGGTGGGCACGACTATCGCAGTTGTGTTCGGGATAATTGCACTTGCTGCCTTTTTGGCTGGGGTGACCGGCCCCGCATTCCCGTCGGCCGGGGCCATCATCGGCGCCGGATTGAATTTCTTCGGCATCATACTGGCGGTGATTCTGATCCCGTTGGTTGCCTTCGCCGTCCAGCTGGTCGCTTTTGTCCCATTGATGATCCCGATCGCGTGGATCATGGCCATCGGTGCCTGGCTCGTCGTCGTCGCGGAGTCGCTTGTCGCGGCGACGCTCTGGGCGCTAGTGCACTTGGATCCGGAAGGCGAAGGCATGGGCCAGCGAACGGCGCACGGGTATATCTACGCTCTGAACCTGCTTTTCAGGCCTGCCGTTCTTGTATTTGCTGCGTTCTTTTCCCAACGCTTCTGCGCCGCGCTTGGCGGGCTCGCCAACGGCATGATGTCCGGTGCGATCGCGAAGATGATGGAAGCCAACAGTTCGAGTCTTTTCGTGTTCCTCATCTTGATGGGGGCCGGTATCTGGATTGTCACGATGCTCAACATCAAGATCGTCGGCATATCCGCTTCGCTCTTGCACATCATTCCGAACCAGATCTTTACCTGGATCGGTGGTCACTTCGGTTCGGATGTAGGGTCCGGGATCCCCGATTCTGTGGGTCATGACGTGAAGGGCGGGATAGGCCAAGCAACCGGGGCATTGTCGCGTGGGGCGATGATGGGAACCGATGTCGCCGGCAAGCACGCAAGTAACCTAGGTGTTGATCAAAACGAGGCAGGAATCAAGGCGGCAATACAGCGACAAAATTGGGAGGCAGCCGCACAAGAGCGACGGGGCGGCCATCGCGGAACCATTTCAAACAGCCCCGACGGTACGGATTAAGTTCTGATTCAGAAATTATTTTGTAACCACACACAAT
>JAGWUW010000032.1 GCA_028868235.1 Betaproteobacteria bacterium
CCTCAGGCTGGCCTCCCGGCAGGCATGTTCGAGCTGTAGCGATCTCCCGTGTCGCGCGGCCGCCGCGAACAGCTGGTCAGGCCGAGCCAGGCTGCAACCTTCCGGCCCGCGGATCAAGGCTTCGTAACCTAGAATGGCACGTACGCGAAAATCCAGAATCGGCTGAAAAACCGGGTAAAGCTGCCCTTCATCGAGAATCCGCTGCAGTTCGGCGAGCTCGTTATCCAACGCAACACACATGATCGTTATTATCTTTCCCAGAAAAACCGATCATCCAGTTTAGGCAGCCCAGATTTCAACGCTGTGACAGGCGCAGGGGCCAAGTCATGCTGATGTAACAAAACGACCGCATTCTGAGCTTACGGTCCCTGAACCATACCCAGAGGAGCTTGCGATGCCGGAAATGAAATTCTGCTATTGCTGTCGTGTACACCATCCGCTCGACCAAATGCGCCTGTTCCCGACCCGCCAGGGCGTGCGTTGGCGCTGCGTACGCAGCATCGAGGCTGCCGTGCGCAGCCGCTTGGAGCGCGATGCCTTCGGACATCAACAGACCCTCATCAACCGCGATGCTGCCAGCCGAGCCGCCGAATTTGCGCAACGCCTGCGCAACTACGCGACCGGAAACGCCTGATCCGGCATGGCCAAGTTCCGCATTGACACGCTGGACACCAGCAGCGAAGTCCTGCTCGACAGCTGTGCGAAGCTGATCGTCAATGCCTTCGCCGACCCCGAACGCTACAACCTGGATCGGGTGCGGCGCGAGTTGTGTTGCGACGATCCGATGTTCTACCGGCGTTTCTTCATCGCCATCGAAGACGGCGAGATTGTCGGCGTCGGCGGCGTCAAGGCAGCCGACTGGGCATCGCGAACGCACATTCTCTACCTCTCGGCGGTTTCTGCGGCCAAACGCGGCAAAGGGGTCGGCCGGGCGCTAATCAAGGCTCGCCTCGACTGGTTGCAGGCCACCTACAAATCTGGTCGCATCCTGGTTTCGGCGACCAAGCCCCGGCGTTTTCGCGATCTCGGTTTCCGTGAACTGCGCCACGGTCACATTGAGGGCAAGCATCTGATGCTCTGCCGCTTCTAGCACCATGCTTGCGTCACGCCTCTGCAACATTGGCTGGCGATAGTGCGGGCATACCCGCGATAGCTCGCTCAAAACGATCATGCACAACACCTGCTACGACCCGACAACCGACAATACCGACACCTCGCCTTCCGTGGCTGATCCTTTTCGCCGCCGCCTGCTCTCCGCGGCCATGCTGGCTGCCTCCGGCGTGCCATTCCCGGCGTTGGCTACCAGTGCAGGACGGGCATCGGGGGCACTGGCCGATTTCGTCTCGCTCGCCATCTCCACTGCCGACGAGGTGCGCCTTCCCGCCGGCTACACTGCCAACCTGCTCTACGTCTGGGGCGACCCGATTTCCGACGGTCCGCAGGCCAAGGTCGATGCCAGCGACAATGCTGCCGCCCAGATGTTGCAGGCCGGCATGCACCACGACGGAATGCACTTCTTCCCCTTCATCGAACATGGCAAGCCCTCGTCGACGCACGGCCTGATGTGCATCAACCACGAGTACACCGATGACGGCCTGCTCCACACCGACGGCATGCACGACTGGAGCGCCGAAAAGGTAGCCAAATCCAAGGCGGCGCACGGCGTTTCGGTAATCGAAGTGAAGCAGGACAAGGGGCGATGGCAGGTCGTGCGGCCGTCCCCCCGGGCGCGCCGCATCACGGCCGACACGCCCTGCCGCATCGCCGGCCCGGCTCGCGGCCATGCCGCGCTGCAGACCGCCTTCGACCCGCGCGGCGAAGTCGTCCTCGGCACGGTGAACAACTGCGCCATGGGCTACACACCGTGGGGTACCTACCTGACCTGCGAAGAGAATTTCAACGGCTACTTCAAGGGCCCGAACAATCCAACTCCTGACCAGAAACGCTACGGCTTCACCGAAACCGGTTTCGGCTTCCGCTGGCATGAGCACGACGTCCGTTTCGACCTGATGCAGCACCCGAACGAAGGCAACCGCTTCGGCTGGGTCGTCGAGATCGATCCGTGGAATCCCGAGCGCGCCCCGGTCAAACGCACCGCCCTCGGCCGTTTCAAGCACGAAGGCGCCACCGTCACGGTCGCCAAGGATGGCCGCGTCGTGGTCTACATGGGCGACGACGAGCGTTTCGAGTACATCTATAAATTCGTCTCACGCGACCGTTACGTGCCGGGCAAGAGCGACACGACGACTTTGCTCGACCACGGCACACTGTACGTCGCGCATTTTGCCGAAGATGGCTCCGGCCGCTGGCTGCCTCTCCGCCACGGCGAGCGCTATCCCGACGGGGTACTCGATGCAGCGCACGGCTTCGCCAGCCAGGGCGACATCGCGATCCGCTGCCGCCAGGCCGCCGACCTGGCCGGGGCGACGAAGATGGACAGGCCAGAGTGGATCGCCGTCCATCCGAACAGCGGCGAGGTCTACGTCACGCTGACCAATAACGTCAAACGCGGCGCCGACGGCGCCACCGATGCCGCCAACCCACGTCCGAACAACGTGTACGGCCACATCGTCCGCTGGCGCGAAGCTGGCCACGATGCCGCCGCCAAGCGCTTCGCCTGGGACATTTTCGCGCTGGCCGGCGATCCGCAACAGGCCGACTCAAGCAAGCGCGGCAGCATCAAGGGCGACGCCTACGGCAGCCCAGACGGGCTGTGGTTCGACCCGAGCGGCAACCTTTGGATACAGACCGACGTGTCGACCAGCGTGCTGAACAAGGGCGACTACGCCAACCTGGGCAACAACCAGATGCTGGTCGCTGATGTGAAGACCGGCGAAACCCGCCGCTTCCTGACCGGCCCGAAAGGCTGCGAATTAACCGGCATCACCGCCACGCCGGACGGGCGCAGCCTGTTCGTCAATATCCAGCATCCGGGCGAAACCGCCAGCGAGCGTTCCGACCCGACGACGCCGACCGCCGTTTCAGCATGGCCGGCCAGCCAGTTCGCCAGTGCCATCGGCGGCCGCCCACGTTCCGCCACCATCGTCATTACCCGCCAGGACGGCAAGCCGCTGGCCGGTTAACCCAAGGAGAATTCATGGAAAAGCGCAATGACATCGCCGCCTTTCCCGAACTGTTCAACGGCATGGAACAGTTCATCGAGGAACAGGCCGACGGCCTCAAGCGGACCAGCACCATACTCGCCCTGGCCCTGACCGTCCCAACCACACTGTTCATCCTCAATACGCTGAACAAGGTGCTCTGAGCGCCGCTCAGGGGCGCGCCAGATTCGCCGCCAGCATGTTGCAGAACAGTGCCCCCTGCTCCAGCGCATCGTCCAACGCAACATGCGTATGCGGCACCGGATCGAACCACGCTGCCGGCATCGACTGCTTGCCGCTGGCCCGATAGGGCCGGCGCAGCATGGCCATGGCGTAGGTCTTGATATCGATCACCGCATAGCCGAACGGATTTTCATCGGCATAGCGCTCTAGGTACCACTGGACGAAGGGAAAATCGAAGGCCGCCGGATAGGCCACGAACACCGGCCGTCCCGGCAGGGCCTTCAGCCAGACCACATAGCGTTGCATTACCTGAGCCGGCAACTCTGGATCGTGCCGACAAGCCAGCCACGCCTCCGGCTGCGTGGCCCACCAGTGAGCGGTGCGCTCGTCTGCGACCAAGCCAGGCACAGTCTCCAAATTGGCCGAAAAAGTCGCCAGCAGGGTTTTGTCCGCGGCATAAGCAGCCGATCCCAGGCTCAACATCGAATGCCTCCCAACTACCGGCCCATCGGTTTCAATATCAGTGCTAACGTAGATTTCCGGAGGAATGAGTTTTTCGGTCATGCCTGCTTCTTCGAATCGTGGTGGCACTACTTTACCAGCAGTACCAAACTCACCGCTCCAATCCAATAGACTCCCGTGCTACCGCACAGGCTTTGCGAAGAGCGGCAATACTCGATATCAATAAGTGATCAAAATACCGGCTACCTGAGATACATTCCACAAACATCATTTCTGAAAATTGGGATGGGGTGACGAATGCACGGTATCCGCACCAAAATCGTTTTTATCGTCGCCACGATGGCTGCCGGTTTGCTTCTACTGGGGGTTACGAGCGTCTATCAAATTACCAGGCTGAGCAATAGCTCCGCCTTGGCCCTTGAGCGGCTGAACGCAGTCGTCTCACTCGTCGACTCTGTACGTTCAGCCCAGCACCACTTCAAACTTCAGGTCCAGGAGTGGAAAAATATTCTGATTCGCGGCGGTGATCCGGCGCTTTACGAGAAATATCTAAAGGCTTTCGCGTCTGAGGAAAAACTGGTTGCTGCACGCTTGGAAGCGGTTCAGGAAATAGCAGGCAAGCTTGGCGTTGGCAATCGTATTGATTCCACCAAGGCATTGGCTGCGATCAAGAGTCTCGGCGAACAATATCGTACTGCCTTGAATGCACACGACGCGAGTCGCCCCGACTTTACGTTGTCGACAGACAAGGCTGTGCGCGGAATTGATCGCGAGGCCGACAAGTTGATAGACGAGATCGACAAGGAAGCCAAGACGCTGGCCGGGGAGATTGAAGCGCAAACATTGGAAAAACTGGCAGATCAAGGTGCATCAACCCGACTTCAGCTGATTTTGATTGGTGCTGCTTTCCTGATCGTTGGGATCATTTTGTCGCTAATGATCGCCAACACCATGATCAATCGACTCAACGCCCTCGAATCAGGCATGAAAACAGTTCACGCAAACCAAGACTTGACCGTGCAGGTCAATACAGCCGGAAACGACGAGCTTTCCAGCATTGCCAACTCGTTCAACTCGATGCTTTCCGATTTCAGAAACGTTCTCGGTGCCGTAAACGCGAGCGCCACCTCGGTATCCTCCGCCTCGTCCCAGATTTCACGCACATCGGCAACACTCAAGGAGGCAACGGAGACCCAATCCGAAGCGGTACTTACCAGTGCGGCATCGACCGAAGAATTGACCACCTCGATATCCGCTGTGGCCAGCAATGCTTCTGACGTTCAGGCGCTGTCAACCGCCAGCGTCAGCGACACGATGAATGGTTGTCGCTTGGTGGATGCTTTGGTTGCCGACATTACGCAAGTTCATGAAAGCGTGGCCAATATGGCCCATGCCGTTGAACAGTTTGTCGAGAGCACTCATACGATCACCAGCATGACCCAGCAAGTAAAAGAAATTGCTGATCAAACCAACTTGCTGGCGCTTAATGCCGCAATTGAGGCAGCCCGCGCTGGCGAACAGGGACGGGGGTTTGCCGTTGTTGCAGACGAGGTCAGGAAACTGGCCGAAAAATCGGGGCAATCCGCCAATCAGATCGAAACGGTCACGCAGCAAATACATACGCAATCAGGATTGGTAGCGACCACCATTGAAACTGGCCTAGCGTCCATATCCGCCAGCGTGACCAAGGCGGGATCGGTCAAGGATGCCTTGCAGAATTCCCAAAGAAAAGTCGAACAGGCGAACGATGGGATTAATGAAATCGCCGGCTCTGTAAGAGAACAGGAAGCAGCCAGTCTTGAGATCGCTAAAAATATGGAGCGAATCTCTCATGCAACGGAACAGACCCGGGAAGCTTCTGATGAAGCCAGGCAAGCGGCGGTGTCGCTTGGCAAAATGGCCGAGGAACTGAAGCGAATGGTCAGCCAATTTCAGACTTAGACTGTCGAATTTCGCTTCGGCGACTGAGGGATCTGCCGATTTACTCCGAGTACCCTGCCCCAAAAGCAAAAACCCGCCGCAGCGGGTTTTTGTTGATGCTTGAGCCGATCAGGCCTTCGGCGCAACGTAGCCCTGGATCTGGTCGGCACCTTCGCCAAAGAAATGCTTCTCGACCTGTTCCATCAGGTATTTGCGATGCTTGGCGTCGACCAGGTTGAGGCGATTCTCATTGATGATCATCGTCTGCAGCTTGATCCACTGCTGCCAGGCTTCCTTCGAAACACTTTCGAAAATGCGCTGACCGAGGGCACCGGGGTACGGCGGAAAGTCCAGACCTTCAGCCTCGCGGCCGAGTTTAATGCAATTGACAGTACGTGCCATGTGAAACTCCGTGGGGTTGATGGGCGGGATTATAAGGTCTTGAACAGGACCTTGGACCTCCGCTGATAGTTGTACATATCTCGCTTGGCCGCCGGCAGATCATCGACCGTACCGAGCTTGAAGCCGCGTTCGACGAACCAGTGCTCCGTACGTGTGGTCAGTACGAACAGCCGCTTGATGCCAGCCTTGCGCGCCCGTTTTTCGATACGCTTCATCAACTGCTCACCGTAGCCCCATTCGCGCTGATCGGGAGCCACGGCAAGACAGGCCAGCTCGGCCTCATCCTCGGAATGAGGATAGAGCGCAGCACAGCCGACGATAATGTTGTCGTGGAGCATGATGGAAAAACGATCGATTTCACGTTCGAGCAGTTCGCGCGGCCGATGCACCAGGATGCCCTCCTCCTCCATCGGCTCGATCAGGGCGATCAGGGCAGCGATATCGTCCGGCTTGGCTTCGCGGATGTTTTCGAGCGATTCGCGGGTGACCACAGTGCCGACCCCATCATGGGTGAACAGCTCGCGCAGCAGAGCGCCGTCCTGTTCGTAGCCGATCAGGTGCACCCGGCCTACACCGGACCGCGTCGCCCGCATGCTGCAAGGCAGGTAACGGCGAATATCGGGCGACAGCCATTCCGCTTTCTTCAGCATGTCGTCCACCTCGTCGGCCGTCATCGCGTCGACCAGTTCGCCCGACTTGTCCGTCACCCCACGACTGTCGGTCAGGTACACCAGTTTGTCGGCACGAATGGCCACTGCCACCGCCTCAGCAGCCTCTTCCATTTGCAGGTTAAAGATTTCACCGGTCGGAGACGGCCCCTCACAGTTGAGCAGCACGATATTTCCCAACCCAAGTTGGGCGTTGATGCCTTCGCTATCGACCTTGCGAACCTTGCCGGCATACTGCATGTCGATACCGTCGAGTACGCCAATCGGCTGGCCGGTAATGAAGTTGCCGCCGATCACGCGGATGCGGCTGTTGGCCATCGGGGTATTGGGCAATCCCTGCGACAGCATCGCCTCGATCTCGAGATAGACACTGCCTACCGCATCGAGCACACAATCGAGCGCCGCCGCATCGGTCACCCGGTAGCCGCGGTGGTAGATCGACTCCAGGTTCTTCTCGCGCAGCTCTTCCTCGATCTGCGGCCGGGCGCCATGGACCAGGACCAGCCGGATGCCCAGGCTGACCAGCAGGTTCACGTCATAGGCTAGCGTTTTGGCGAATTCGCTGGCCACCGCCTTGCCGCCAAAGGCGATGACGAAAGTCTTGCCGCGAAAGGCGTTGATATAGGGCGTGACGGCCCGGAACCAGGAGACGAAATGCTCGTCGTAGGGGGTATCGCTCATTTGTCGCCGTATTTTCCGTCGTCGTTTTTCAAGGCATTTTCAAGGCGCTCGCAGACCGTTTTCAGCACCTTGACCCGGGCAAAATTTTTGTCGTTGGCCTCAACCAACGTCCAGGGCGCCAGCCCGGTTGACGTTCGGTCGACCATATCGCACACCGCCGACACGTAGTCATCCCACTTGTCGCGGTTGCGCCAGTCCTCGTCGGTGATCTTGAAGCGTTTGAACTCGGTATCCTGGCGCTCCTTGAAGCGGCGCAACTGTTCATCGGCACTGATTTGCAGCCAGAACTTGATGACCACAGCTCCGGCATCGACCATCTGGTGCTCGAAATCATTGATCTCGGCATAGGCGCGCAGCCAGTCGGCTTCGGAGCAGAAGCCCTCGACCCGCTCGACCAGCACACGGCCATACCAGGAGCGGTCGAAAATCGCCGCCCGCCCGGTGCGCGGCAGGTGCCGCCAGAAACGCCAGAGATACGGCTGCGCTCGTTCTTCCTCGGTCGGCGCGGCAATCGGCACAATCTGGTACTGCCGCGCATCCATCGAGGCAGCAATACGGCGGATGGCGCCGCCCTTGCCGGCCGCATCCGAACCTTCGAAAACCAGCACCAAAGAACGCTTGCCGACAAAGCGAGGATCGCGCACCAGTTCCGAGAGCCGCGACTGGTACTTGGCCAGTTGGCTCTCGTATTCTTTTTTAAGGAGGCGCTGCTTCAGGTCCAGCGCGCTGAGCACATTTTTCCGGTCAATGGCATGCAGGATGGGCGGCGCTACCGGTACCTGCTGGCGCCCCTCCTGTTGCAGACGCCGCTTCATGGCATCAAGCACGATGCGCCCGACGGTCAAAGATCGATAGTCGTCATCCGTTCCTTCGACGATGATCCAAGGAGCGTGGGCGGTATTGGTAATGCGCAACACATGACCGGCCACCGCCTGCAACTTGCTGTAGGTCTTCAGGCGGTCATAACTTTCCCTGGTGACGCGCCAGGCGGTATTCGGATTCTTTTCCAGCGCCTTAAGCCGCTTTTTCTGGCCATCCTTGGACAGGTGGAACCAGAATTTGAGCACCAGCGCCCCCTCGTTAACCAGCATGGCCTCGAAGCGGTTGATGTCATCGAGGCGCTCATCCAGTTCGGAACGATGCATCTGGCCGGTTATTCGGTCGGTGATCGGCTGCGAATACCAGGAACCGGCAAAGATACCGACCTTGCCCTTGGGCGGCAGCGCGCGCCAGTAGCGCCACATGTAGGGACGCGACCGCTCCTCGTCGGAAGGCGTCGCAAAGGCCAGCGTCGAGATATGGCGCGGGTCCAACCACGAATAAAGCAGGTTGATCGTTTCTCCCTTGCCGCTACCATCGACGCCGGATATCAGGATAACGACCGGGAATTCCTTTTTCTGCAGGATGTCGTACTGCACGTCGAGCAATTCGGCGCGCAGTTTGGGTACTTCGGTTTTGAAAGTTTTTTTGTCGACCTTGTGGCCTAGCTCCGCGGATTCGAACATGCTTTACCCCTCCCTGAGATCGCCCCACAGTGCCTGCAACACCGCCAAAGCAGCCAAACCGGCCGTTTCGGTGCGCAACACACGCGGCCCCATGCGCACAGCGCGGAATCCGGACTGTCTGGCCGCAATTATCTCCTGCGGATCGAGCCCCCCTTCGGCGCCGATCAGCAATTCCACGTCCTTGGCTGGAGGGATGGACAACAGTGTATCCTCGGCATCCGGAGCCAACATCAAGCGCAACGGTACATGTGTCGGCCGGGCCAGCCAGTTTTCCAGCTTTTCCAGCGGCGCCACCAGCGGTACCTGGTTGCGCCCACACTGTTCGCAGGCCGAGGCAGCGACGCCCTGCCAGTGAGCGACCCGCTTGGCCGCCCGCTCGCCGGCTAGTCGCAATACGCTACGCCGGCTCTCGACCGGAACGATATTGCGCACGCCCAACTCGACCGCCTTCTGGATGGTGAAATCCATCTTGTCACCGGCCTGCAATGCCTGCACCAGCGTAATGGATAGCGGCGACTCGCACTCGACCTCTTCCCAGTGTCCCAGCTCAGCATAGACCCGATCTCGCTCGATACGCTCGATGTGCGCCTTGTACTGCCCCCCCCGGCCATCGAACAGAACCATCGCCGCTCCAGGCGGCATGCGCAAGACCCGTACCGCGTGGCGAGCCACAGGTTCGGGAAGTTCGACATGCGCCCCCGGCGAGAGCGCTTCACGGCAATAAAAACGGGGTAAATTCATCGGTGCTATTATGGGCGAAATGCGTTTTGGAGTGGAGAAACATGGTCGCCCTGAACCCACCCGTGTGCGATTTCGGCCAAACGGCCATCGATTTCGACCTACCCGGCACCGATGGCCAACGTCATACACTGGCCAGCTGTCGCGGCCCGAACGGCCTGCTGGTCATGTTCATCTGCAACCACTGCCCCTACGTGAAGGCGATCATCGACCGCCTGATCCGCGACTGTCGCGAACTGGCAGAACTTGGCATTGGTTGCGTTGCAATCATGAGCAACGACGTCGCTGCCTACCCGGAAGACTCGCCCGAGAACATGAAACGCTGGGCGACAGAACTCGACTTCCCCTTCCCCTATCTGTACGACGAATCCCAGGCCATCGCTCGTGCCTACGGCGCGGTATGCACACCCGATTTCTTCGGCTACAACGCCCGCCTAGCCTTGCAATATCGTGGCCGGCTCGATGCCTCGGGACGCAACCCAGCCCCCACCGACGCCAAGCGGGAACTCTTCGCAGCCATGCAGGAAATCGCCAAAAACGGCCATGGGCCAGCCGAGCAAATCGCATCCATCGGCTGCTCGATCAAATGGCAGACATGAAAATATTTGCGATATATAACAAAATTCATGGTTTTTGTGATTTGATTCCAGCCCCTACGCTATCATTAGCCACCATAACTCATTGATTCACTGAACTTGACGATGTCACCGGACGTTTCCTCGCTCCCTGCAGGCGATATCCAGCGCCAGCTGGCTTACCTGCAGGCCGTCGTATCGAACATGCCCCAAGGCATCAGTGTCTTCGATGAGCAGTTGTGCCTGCGTGTCTGGAACAAGGGGTTCATCGACGTGCTAAGCCTGCCGGCCGAAAGCGTTTACGAAGGTGCCCCGTTCTCCGATCTGATTCGCATTCCTGCCGCACGCGGCGAATACGGACCGGGTGACGTCGAAACCCATGTCCGGCGTATCACCGAACTGGCCATGAAGTTCGAGGCGCATTGCTTCGAACGCACGCGCCCTAACGGCCACACCCATCTCGTTCAGGGCGAACCGCTCTACATCGGCGGCCAATTGCTCGGTTTCATCACGACCTACACCGATATCACCGAGCGCAAGGCAGCCGAAATGGCCTTGCACAAGCAGCACGAGCAATTGCAAACGGTTATCGAAAGTATCCCCAGCGCCGTCAGCCTGTTCAACCGTGACTCGGTGCTCGAACTGTGCAACTCCGAATTTCCCCGCCTCCTGGACCTCCCGAACGACCTGGTAAAGCCCGGCACGCCGATTGAAGCACTCTTCCGCTACAACGCCGAGCGCGGCGAATACGGCCCGGGCGACTCCGAACAGATCGTACGGACATTGATTTCACGCTCCGCCAAGCCGGTAAACCATCGTTTCGAACGGACTCGGCCCAATGGCAAAACATTGGAAATACGCGGAGTACCGCTGGCCGAAGGGGGCTTCGTCACGGTCTATACCGATATCACTGAGCGCCGCCACAGCGCCGAACGCGAGCAGCTGGCACAGAAGGTCTATACCCACACACCGGCCGGGATTATCTTCACCGACGATGCACACCGCATCCTGTCGATTAACCCGGCCACTACCGAAATGACCGGCTACGAAGCCTTCGAACTGATCGGCCAGACCGTCTTTGGCCTGATCGATCTCGACGAAGAGCAATCTGCCGAGGAAATGATCGGCCAGCTGGCCCTGCGCGGTTCATGGAACGGCGAACTGGCTGTCACCCAGAAGTCCGGAGAAGATTTTCCGGCTGGAGCCCGTATCAACCGGGTCGACGATCCGCAGAGCGGCCAGCCGGCACACTACGTCTGGATTCTCGCCGACATCACCGAGCGCAAGCAGGCCGAAGACCGCATGCGCCACATCGCACAACATGATGCCCTGACAGGACTGCCCAACCGCCTGGCCCTGCTCATGCGTCTCGCCCAGCTGCTGCCGGAAGCCCGCCGCCACAACTGGAAAGTGGCACTGATGTTCCTTGATCTCGACCGTTTCAAGATCATCAACGATACCTTGGGGCATCAGGTCGGCGACGAACTGCTGCGCGAGGTAGCCTGCCGCCTGTCAAGTCTTCTGCGCGAAACCGATTTCGTCGCCCGGCTCGGTGGCGACGAGTTCGTCGTCATCCTGCCCGCCATCGTGACGCCGGCCGACGCCGCCACCGTCGCCGCCAAGATCACCTCCGCCCTATCCACTCCGATCGAAGCCAATGGCCACGAGCTGCACACTAGTCCGTCAATCGGCATCAGCATCTTCCCAGACGATGGCCCGGACGGCGATATCATCCTGAAGAATGCCGACACGGCGATGTATCACGCCAAGGCGGCCGGTCGGAACAATTACCAGTTCTTTGCCGCGGAAATGAACCAGTCGGCTGCCGAGCGCCTGAACATCGAGCGCAAGCTGCGTCACGCCATTGCCCGCAACGAGTTAAGCCTGGTCTTCCAGCCCCAGTTCAACGCCCCGAATGTCACCCCCACCGGGGTCGAGGCGCTGCTCCGCTGGCACCACCCAACCGAAGGCATGATCTCCCCGGCCCGCTTCATCCCGGTCGCCGAGGAAACCGGCATGATCGTCGAGATCGGCGACTGGGTACTGAGTACCGCCTGCCTTGAAATGGCCCGCTGGATCAAGGCTGGCCTTCAGCCAATGCGCGTGGCGGTAAACGTCTCGGCCCGTCAGCTGCGCCGCCGCGATTTCTGCGAAACCGTGGCCAATGCGCTAATTACCTCCGGGCTGCAACCAGAACTGCTGGAACTAGAAATTACCGAGAGTTCGGTCATGGAGAACCCACAGGAGGCCATCCTGATTCTTGAGCGCCTCGGTCGTATGGGTGTCACGCTGGCCATCGACGACTTCGGCACTGGCTATTCTTCACTCGCCTACCTCAAGCTCTTCCCCATCGATCACCTGAAGATCGACCGTTCCTTCGTCGCTGACATCGAACACGACCTGAATGACCGTGCCATCGCCTTCGGCACCATCGCTCTCGCCCACTCCCTTGGCTTGCGGGTCATTGCCGAAGGGGTAGAAACCGAGGATCAGCTCGAACTTCTGCGTTCGAACGCCTGCGATGAGGTGCAGGGCTACCTGTTCAGCAAGCCGCTCAACAGCGCCGCAGCCTTTGCCTTCCTGCACGCCAAGCAGCGCGCGGAGTAAAATCGCGCCTTTGTCATTGATGCAGGAGTTCCCATGGCACAACAGCGCACGCTGGCTCGCTATCTTACCGAAGAGCAACGCACCAAGGGCGCCATCACTGGCGACCTGAAGTTCCTGATCGAAATCGTTTCCCGCGCCTGCCAGGCCATTTCCATCGCCATCGGCAAGGGCGGACTCGGTGGCGTGCTCGGCGAAGCCGGCAGCGACAACGTACAGGGCGAAGCACAGAAGAAACTCGACGTCCTGTCCAACGAGATTCTGCTCGACGCCAACGAATGGGGCGGCCATCTCGCCGCCATGGCCTCCGAGGAAATGGACCTGCCGCACCTCGTGCCGCACCGCTTCCCGAAGGGCGAATACCTGCTCACCTTCGACCCGCTCGACGG
>JAGWUW010000416.1 GCA_028868235.1 Betaproteobacteria bacterium
GGTGCTGATCGTCGATGCGTTTGGGTTGGTACTTGCGCTGAGCGGGTTCGCCTTGCGCTGGCGTGATGCGCCCAGGGAATGCGGTCCGCACAAGACGCTCTACAACCGCTGGAAACGTTGGAGCGAGATGGGCGTGTTCGGCCGGATGATGAAAGGTCTTGCCGCCGGAAGAGCAGAGCCCAAGACCGTCATGATCGATGCGACCTACTTGAAAGCGCACCGCACGGCCTCGAGCCCGCGGGTAAAAAAAGGGATCTTGGGCGCCTGATCGGGCGCACCAAGGGCGGCATGAACACCAAGCTCCACGCGATCACCGATGCCAATGGTCGGCCCTTGAGCTTCTTCATCACCGCAGGCCAGATCAGCGATTACACTGGCGCGGCGGCCTTGCTCGACGATTTGCCAAAGGCGCAGTGGATGCTGGCGGACCGGGGGTATGACGCCGACTGGTTCAGGGATGCGCTGGAGCAGAAAGGCATCAAACCCTGCATTCCAGGCCGGAAATCCCGATCCCTGCCCGTCCAATACGACAAGCGCCGATACAAGCGGCGCAACCGCATCGAGATCATGTTCGGTCGCCTCAAGGATTGGCGTCGCGTGGCAACCTGTTACGACCGATGCCCGACCGTCTTCTTCTCCGCCCTCGCTCTCGCGGCGACCGTCCTCTTCTGTGGCTCTGATCAACGAGTCCTGAGCCTAGTGAACCACCCTCCCCATCGCTCAGAGGACTGCTTCTAACCCCTTGCGCTCAATCAGATGGAGCAGTTTCAGTGATGAACCGCTGGGGTGCTTCGCCCCTGCTTCCCACTGCCGCACAGTTGATGGGCTGATGTTTAGCAGCGATGCCAGAACCGTTTGGCTGATTGCCTGCCGGGCACGAAGCGACTTAATCTTCTCGGCATCAAAGTCGGGCACCGGCTCGAGACACAGGGCATCAAACTTGCGCATCTGACGCTGATCGATGAAGCCCAGCCCCTCAAAGCCCGCAGCGGTCTCATGGAGTGCTGCAAGCAGATCGCTTTTCGCCTTAGCCTTCGTTGCCATTGCAAATCTCCTCAAGCTCTCCGGCAGTCACGGCCAGATCAAGTTCAATATCACTGCGGGCGAGCAGGATTTTGGCGATCTCCTGCAGCGCTTCGAGCTCCGCATCCGAGATGTTTGCCCGCTCGTTCTTTTTGAAGCCGTAGAGGAAAAACCACCGTGTTCCGTGGTTCATGGCTACAAGCGTCCTGGCACCGGAGCTCTTTCCACGCGATCCTAGTGCGATCCGTTTCTTGTAAACCGATTGCCCCAGATCACCGTCGTGCAACCCCTGAGCCAACTCCGTTACAGCTTTGCAAAGTGCGTCATTCGAAAGCCCAGCCTTCCGCGCGATTCTCGCAAAGGCTCTTGTTTTAAAGACGCGCCGCATGTCGCGTCTATATCACTAAGTGACATAGTTTGGAAGGCCTAGATTGATCAGGCCCTCGCCTTGCCGAGCTCAAATTCACCGCATCGCTCATCGACGTGCATCACACGAAACACCGATCGCCCCCATTCTCCGCGTTCTCTCAGGCCGCGATTCCCCTCACTCGGCCAAGGCGGCCGAGCGGCGCCGCCTTTAGGTCTGACGATCAACGAGGTGGCGTTCGGAATGCGGCTGACGGGAGCTGTCATCTGTGGATGGCCCCTGCGCTGCAAGAGGGTTTCTGGCTGCAAACAGCGGCCCGAACCTGGTCCGCCACAGCCGCACCGTGTCGTGACAGACGTCGATGCCCCGCTCAAACAGCAGGTCCTCGACATTGCGCAGGCTCAGCGGAAACCGGACGTAGAGCATTACCACGAGCCGGATCACTTCCGGCGAAGAGTGGAAATAGCGGAACGGCGAGGCCGGTTTGCGAGGGCGAGGCATGGCCTCGACCTAACCCAGCCACGTCCTCAGCACCATCCGGTGCAGTTGCTTTGACACTGCCCTATCCGATCGTGCCGCTGCTCGCGGCGTTCGTGCCGATAAACCCTGCGCGGATGGACGCGGCAACGTCCTGCAGGTGGCGCGGCTCGGGCCGTTCGCTGTCCAGCGCGAATCTCAGGGCGAACGGATCGCCGGATGTCGTCGCACCTTGGGCCGGCGGCGACGGGGCTTCGATCAGGCGCATGGCCGAGTGGAACGTCACCACGCGCTGGAAGTCGATCTTCCAGTTGCCGTCCCGCTCGCTGAACAGATCGAGATACCAGCCATGGGTCGCGATCTCGATCACGCCGCGATGGCCCGCCTCGTCGATATCGACATGCACGATCGCGGCGTGGGGCGTCTCGGCATAAGCGCGCGAGCCGTCGATCAGGATCGCGCTCTCCGACAGCACGTGATGCGAGCGGAACGTCTGCCGAACGCGCCATTCGGCGAAATCGTGGGCGTTGCCGTCGAATATGTGGTGAAGCTCGAAGGCGTCCTCGTGATAGCAACCCTTCAGCATGGCGACGTCGAGATGATCGACTCCCTGCACGTACCTGGCCATGATATCCCGTATCGTCTGCCTGACGAAGATTTCCCTCGTTTCGATACTGCTCACCAGAATCCTCTCCCGCCTGTCGTTATCGCCGAGGTGCTGCCCCCATCGTAGTTCTTTGTCATGCCCG
>JAGWUW010000417.1 GCA_028868235.1 Betaproteobacteria bacterium
CATGACCGTAACCACGCGCGAATGTGTAGTTGTTCGCAATTCCTGATCCGATAAGGATGTCATTGCCTGCACCGCCGTCCAGGCTGACGCGTCCGAACTGAAGATCATCGCCTTCGGTCTTCGGAGATAGCAGCGCTGCAAGCGAAGCATAGGTGAACGTCTGGTTGGAGAATGAAATTCCGCCCATTGCCAGAAGGTTATCCCCATAGCGGATCTGGACAGGGTTGAAGTAGTCCTTAACGGTAATCGAGTCCGTGCGGTTAGTGAAGGAAACAACCAAATCTACGCCATTACGCGCCAGCACGACCGTTGCGTCAAAGGGCGTTGCCTGCAGTTGCAGCGAGAATGCGTTGCTTGGCGACCCGCTTTCGCTGATTTCCGGCAGGCGGATGATATCCTGGCCGATATCGTTGGTGGTGTAGCGGACCACGTTGTTCTGGAACAGCAAGGTCATGTTGACGATGTCGTTACCTGCCCCGGGCGTAATCACCGCACCGGTATTGCGGAAACTGTAGAGGTAGTCGTTGCCAGAGGTCCCAGCGGTCTTCTCACCCTGGGTGAGGTCAATAGTGCGGCCATCGGCAAAGACGATGCGCTCAACATCGTCGGCAACCGACGTGTCGGGCAGCCCGGTTGAAGTGAATCCGTTCCACAACGTGATGCCGCCATCGCTGTTCTCGAACCAGATCTTGAGCGTACCGGACGATCCGGTTCGCATCATCCGCATGTCTTCAAGCTTGAAACCCGCAGGGATTTCGAGCGTATCGAATCCAGACAGCGACTCCGCGATGACGTCCTGGCCTCCGCCGTACACATAGGTGTCGTTCCCGGCCAGTCCCGAGAGGTAGTTGCCGACCCCGCCGAGTCCCAGGATCCGGTCATTACCCGAAGTTCCGGTGATGTCTTCGGCGGCTTCGGTTCCGGTAATGATCCCGTTAGCTGATGTGCCTGCCTGGGCCGCAGCTTGCGAAAGCAACGCCGCCAGGGTCGTGCTGGTGTTATCGGCAAAGAACAGCTGGCCGATCGATTCCCCATAGCGCGCGTTGATCAGCCGAATTGAATCCTGCGTGCCGCTGACCGAGATCAGCAGATCGTTCCCATCGCCGGTCAGGATCAGGCTGGCAGGCGCGATCCCGGCACCGAACCGGATCGAATTTCCCGCGCCGGTATCGTCGATCGACAACTGGCCATAGCCTAGGCTGAAACGATACTCGTCGTCGCCGCGCCCGCCCAGCGCCAGGTCGGTTCCGCCTTTCGCATCAAGGACATCGTTGAGCACCGTGCCGACCAGACGATCGTTGCCGGGCGTTCCGGTCGTGACCATCGCCCGCACATCGGCCGCACTCATGGTCAGTCCATTGCTGAATTCGAAGAAATCGACCTCGCTGCCCGGTGCGCCGAGCTGGCCCACCACAGTGACTTTCTCCCCAGTGGAGAGGAAAGTCATGGTCAGATCGCGACCCGAAACCCCGCTGGCGGCGAAGCGCACGTCAGACAGGGTGGTCGAAACCACCACGCGGTCGTGAAGCGAAGAGGAAACATCGCGGACATAGTCAGAGCCGCGCCCCGGACCGACCAGGTAGCGATCATTCAGCCCAAATCCGACCAGCAGGTCAGCTGAGGCTGTCCCGGCCAAGTCGACCGAACTGTCGGCTCTGCCGAACTGGATTTGACCAGTCGCGCCGAAATTCAGGGTCTGACCAACAATCAGGTCCGACAGGGCAACCCGCTCGCCATCAGCGAACTGAATTGTCCGGACCGGAGTATTGAATCCCGAAGTTGACAACGCCGAGGCGAGTGTGAGTGTATCGCCGCCCGATGTCGTAAGCGAAAGCAGAAATTCCGCATCAACCGCCGCGTTACTGGCCGAAACCGTCACCTGCGTTGAAAGGTCGCTACGCAGTGTGTCCAGCAGCCAGATCTCGTCATCGGAATTGGCCTGCGCACCAAATGTGACACTGCCGACCCCAGCGCCGATCAGATAGACGTCCTTCGCCCCTGAACCGGTAAGTCGGTCTACCCCGTCACCGATCACGTGATACTGCGTCGTCGTGGCCTGCGCGCCGTAATCCATCGAACTTGCTTCGCCGACATAGCGTGCATCGAGCAACTGCGCACCAGTCAATGGAACATTGCTCGCCGCCAGCAGCGGTGTCAGTGCATCTGCCAATTCACTCCTGGTGAAGGCCAATTGCTGGCTATATTGGCTCATCGAGCGGGCGGTGGCTTGCCAGTACTGCAATGCGTCTTGCCGATCGGATGGAGCATGAGTGGCAAGCGAGGCGAGCACCGATTGGAGTGTCGTCCCTTCGCTGGCGGAAAAGAAGGCCGCTGCGGCAAACGATAACCCCGGCATCAATTCCTGCCCTAGGGCAGTCTGTCCCAGTAGCGCGGCTGTGGTGCGCGAAACGATCGTGTGCCAATCGTTGATCAGGATGGATGACGCGTCGCCACGTGGATTGGCCCCGATCCGGGCCTGAACAAATTCGTTGCCGGTGATTTTTTCAATCGCGGTCAGCCAACGTGCGTTGATGTTGGCCCCACGTGAATCTGCTGCCACGGCATCGGCGCCGGTCCAGCGTAACAGTATCGCCTCAACTCGTTC
>JAGWUW010000033.1 GCA_028868235.1 Betaproteobacteria bacterium
AGGGACGCCAATTCAACTGGTATTCATAACCCTGGATATGAACATTTTCCAGGTTAACTGCACTGTCGGCGCGGCCGTAGGGATATACGGCGTAATTCACCGCGTTCATGCGCAAACTCTGCGCCTCCTTGTCATCCGGCGTACTGGCAGGCAGCGCCAGCGGTAATATTTGGATGTAGTTGGGAATTTTCTCGCTGAATACACGAAGATCAGCAGTAGCCCGATATTCCTTCAATTCGGCCAGATAGCCAAGTTCTAGAGTATCAATCTGCTCCGGTTTTACTCCCTGAGCAAGGTAGAGGATATCGACCAGTCCTGTTCCCCCAACATCTCGTCGCTCCGAATGCCCAGCCACTTCATAAAGACTTGGGTTGCGATGTGCCCGCGAAGCAACGAAACGAATAGTGTGCCCAGGCATCACGTGAAAACTCACACTACCTCTCGGGTCGAACATCGCGCCGGTGAGATTGTCGTGTTCGTAACTCGCCCCCAAGTTGAAGAGCAGGGGGTCCATGGGGCGGTATTCGAGATTTCCGAATGCGCGATAGGCGAAGCGACTCTTCCACTCCGTCGAGGTGAATTGCTCATACGACTGCACTGAAGTGGATTTCAGACCGCTCCCCCACATGAGGCGCAGACTCTTACGAGGGGAGAGCAGGTGCTCGAATTCCAACTCATGCTGCTGCGAGTGCCCCCCCGGATCAACTTGGGGATAGAAGGTTACCGATGTCGGTGCAGCCAGATCGGTCGTAAAATTTACCCGCGTAGTATACGGTCCTTGCGCCCAATCATCAGTATAGCCGTAGCGCAGCTTGGTTTCTTCCGTCGCCGAGATGGTTCGACGCCACAGGATACTGAAGGCTGTAGAGGACTGCTCGAGATTACGCAGCGGATCGTTGAGCGGGCTACCGGGACGGCCATATTGCGACACATCGCGCGCAAAGGTACCTGTCAGTTGCAGTTCGTCGCGATCGGTTAGCGGAATGTCGGCCCGCAGATCGAACAATTGGGATTGACGGTTATCCGGAGAATAAGTCCATTTGCCGCTGTAGAACCCATATTGAAAACCATCATCCTCAAAAGACCGTGCCGTAAATCGGATGTTGGCATCGCCGACACTCCCCCCCCAGCGCAAGACCTCATCCCGGATTCCATTGTTGCCGTGGTTGGCCGAAACCATCCAGCCCTTGGTCAAGGCCGGGTCGATGGTGATGATATTGATCACCCCCATGAAGGCGTTGGAACCGTAGGAAACAGTATTGGAGCCGCGAATGACCTCGATGCGTTCGATATTCTCCAGCGCCACCGGCAACAGATTCCAGTTAACGCCAGATTTGAAGAGCGGCGAGTACTGGGAACGTCCGTCGACCAGTACCTGTACGCGCGGCCCGTATTCCTCACTGGACAGGCCATAGTTCAACCCATGATAGGCAACGATGGCTGGGTCCTGATTGTGCGAGGTGACCTGAAATCCCGGCACCAGACGCAGCAAATCCTCTACCGTACGCATGCCGGAAGCGCGGATCATCTCCTGATCGATGACCGTAACCGATGCGGGTGTTTCGGAAAGTTGCTGGGGCAAGCGGCTAACCGAAGCAACGACCGGCAGACTGGAAAAGAAAACGTCCTCCTCCGCATGTACTGGCAAGGCCATTGCGACGACAAGCAGTAGTGGCAAGCGAGGAGACAACAGTGCGAAGAAGAGAGTCTTGGTATTCACGGCATCCATTCGACAAACCAGCCCCAAGACGATCCCGGCTAGCCCGAGGACACTCTGTCTAAACCACGGTGGCCGCAGCGCATTTTAACAAAAATTAACATTATGAAACCTAGGGAAAAAGCCAGGTCAACACCCGCCGAAACCAGCTTTCATGCACCGGGTATCAAACGTACTTCTCTTTGTGGAAAAGGTATCGCGATGCTGTTTTCCTTGAAGGCCCGCCAGATAGCGAAATTGACATCGGACACAATATTGCCCTTGCCCTCCTCCGGGTCGTTGATCCAGAAGCCAAGCTCGAGATTGATGGCACTATCAGCGAACTGCGTCAGGAAAACTTTGGGGGGCGGGTCAACCATCGCGCGAGGATGCGCTTGCGCGGCCTCGACCATCAAGCGGCAAGCCAACTCGAGATCGCTGTCATAGGCCACGCCGACACTGGTCGCTAGGCGAATCCGTGAATTGGAATAGGTCTGGTTCTGGACTGTCGTACCGATCAGAGTTTCGTTCGGCACGATGAACTCACTCCCACCAGGATGCTTGAGTACGGTGTAACGCGTGGTGATCTGCGTCACCTCACCACTGTCGCTACCGACCTGGACAATATTGCCGATGCGAATAGACCGATCGAGCAGGATGATGAAACCGGACACATAGTTGCTGGCGATCTTCTGCAGGCCGAAACCGAGACCCACACCGAGCGCGCCGGTGAATACCGACAGCGCCGTCATGTCGATGCCGACCAACGCCAGGCTGGTCAGAATGGCGACCACAGTCAGCGCTGCCTTGGCGACACGCACCCCGACGATGCGGAGGTTGGCATCCAGGGTCTGGATGCGCATCAGTTTCGCCTCGATCACGCCAGCCACCCACAGCGCGAAGACGACAGTCAGGAATATGGTAGCGACCCCGCGGAGGACCGTCCACAGATCGATTTGCTGCTTACCGACGTGGAACTGAACGCTCTCCATCGCATCGATGACATAGGGTGCCAAATCGGTGATGTAAAGTGCCAGCCAGCCCCACACCGTGGCCGCGATGATGCGTTCCCAGGCAGCGAGCCAAGTAGCGCTCGGGAAAGCCTGGCGCAACACGAAAACGACGCCGCGGACCAAGGCCAGCGAACCAAGCAACGGCATGGCCAGCTTGAGTAGGTTGAGGTGGATAAAAGAACCGAGCGTACCCAGAGCGATGCCTGTCAGCAGCATGCCCGTCAGGGGAAAAACCAGACGAGCACCGGCGTCGGAGAGGCGCCCCGCCCCCTCTTCGTGACGACTCTGCCACCAGCGTGCGATGAGCAGGGCCGATCCAATGCAAGCGACCAGTGCGATAACCTGCCAGATGAACCCCGGATCGCGGACGTCAGCCAGCAGATCGCTGATCAGGCGCAATGCCTGGCTTTTCTCGCTCATACCTCGCGCTCCAGCGCGGCGGCAAAAAAGCCGTCGGTATTGTGTTTGTGCGGCAACAGGCGCAGCACATCGCCTTCATAGGCGACACCCTGTTTGCCGAGCACGGAGGAAGCCTGCAACAGCGTGAATTCTGGATGCTTTTCCAGGAAGGCGTCGACAATGGCATCGTTCTCGGCAGTCAACAGGCTGCAGGTTGCATATACCAAGCGACCACCGGGGCGTACCAGCGTGGCTGCTGCCTCGAGTATCGAGGCCTGCTTGATAGTCAGTTCGGCCACCGAGGTTTCGCTCTGCCGCCATTTCAGGTCCGGATTGCGACGCAAGGTACCGAGGCCGGAGCATGGCGCGTCGACCAGCACACGATCGGCCTTGCCGGCTAGGCGCTTGATTTTCTGGTCGCGCTCGTGCTCGATGCGACCCGGATGAACGTTGGACAGACCAGAACGGGCCAAGCGCGGCTTCAGGTTGGCCAAGCGCTTGTCGGATACATCGAAGGCATATAGGCGGCCGGTATTGCGCATCAGGGCACCGAGCAGCAAGGTCTTACCACCGGCACCGGCGCAGAAATCGACAACCATCTCGCCGCGTTTCGGTTCAAGCAGGAAACCGAGCAACTGACTGCCCTCGTCCTGTACCTCGAAAGCCCCCTCCAGGAACAGCGGATGCTTGGCCAGCGCCGGCTTGTCGCGCAGGCGGATGGCTAACGGTGACAGGGCGCTAGGTACCGCGGCGATGCCATCGGTAGCCAATTTCTCGAGTACCGTTTCACGATTGGCTTTCAGCGTATTGACGCGCAGATCGAGCGGTGCCGACTGGTTCATCGCCCTGGCCAGGGCGAGGGTCTCGTCCGCTCCGAATTGTTGCTCCAGGCGCACGTACAGCCAATCCGGCAGATCACAACGAACAGCAGGCGGGAAATCGGCTTCCGGCATGGCCTTGGCGGCGGCAAGCCATTCTTCCTCGCTGGCCTTGAGCACCGGTGCCAGTTCACGTTGGCTCCAGCCGCGAACCAGTGCCAGGGCAGCCAGCAGGCGGTGGCGGTCGGATAATTGACCAGCGCAGCGTGCCTCAATGCTCCGCCCGCGCCGCAGCACGGCAAACACCGTTTCGGCGACGAAGGCCCGATCGGCATGTCCCAGTTGGCGATGCTCGCGAAAATAACGCGACACGACCGCATCGGCCGGATGATCGAATCGCAGCAACTGGCCGAGAACAGCCTCAGCGTGGGCGAAGAGGGCTGGGGTAAAGCGGGCTTTCATGGAGTTCCTAATTCGGTGGCGATCTGCTCAAAAACATCGCCTTTCTTGTCGGTAAATCGTATTTTAACCGGCAAACGGTGATGATCGAGAGCCAGCCAGATTTCGGTGACGCTGTCTGTCATGGCACGCAGATGCAGGGTGTGGAAACGGCCGGCCGGGGTATCAATATCCTCCTCCCCGAGCGAGTCAAGGGCATAGCGTTCATATTTCTTGCCGGTTACCACGCCGACCGTGGCACCCGATTCCGGCTGACGGAGGTAGGCCAGTTGGTAGTTGAGCGACAGGATGTCCTGTGTTCCCGGTGCAATCGGCCGCGTCTGGCCGTCACGTGCCAGCAGAACCTGCGTAGCCGTCCAGTCGAAGTCGGCGTTCTCGTTGTTATCCTTGCCGTTTTTCCGGCTCAGGTACTGCTCAGGTTGCAACCCCCCGGCTACCAAGCGCCCCCTGCTCTCACTTTCGAAACGGACGCTCTTGAACAAGGCCACCAGACCGGTGGTTTCGGTCATTCCATACAGGTGGTAGCGGCCATCTTCGGTGAATTCCCAGCGATGTTCGGCTCGACCGATCCGGAAACCGTCAGCCCCCTTCAGGATGGCAAAACGAATGAAGCCATTAGCTGGCAACAGCGGCTTGGCCGGTTCCGGCGGTTGACTGACAGTATCCGCCTTGGGCTCGTCTGTCGGGACCGTAACCTCCGGTTCCGTCGGTGCCACAGGGACTGTCGGAAGATGCGCACTTGGTTTTGCGCTAGCCAGCGGGGCTGGTTTTATTTTGGACCGAGGTTTCGTTGCCGGTTTATGTTCTGCCAAAGGTTTGGCTGGACTGACGGGTGGCGGCTGCAATTCGGCGCGCAGCGCAGGTGGTTCTTCCGCCGCACCGCCGAATAATTCGATATCGGTCCCGAACAGGGCGACGGCATGGATGCCTAGCGAAGCCGCCAGCGCCAGGACGATGGCGATCGGCATGAAGTCCTAGCGCAGCACCGGCGAGATAAAGGCTGCGCCGTCGGCCAAATCGCCAGCCAACCGTACCCGACCATGATCCAATGCCAACTTGCCCTCGGCAAACCAGCGCACAGCCTGTGGATAGATCAGGTGCTCCTGGCGTAGCACGCGAGCCGACAGTGTTTCTTCACTGTCGCTATCGAGAACAGGCACGGCGGCCTGAATGATGACCGGACCGTGATCCAGCGTCGGCGTCACAAAATGGACGGTACAGCCGTGGATGCGTACCCCCTCTTCCAGAGCCCGCTGGTGGGTGTGCAGACCAGGGAAGGAAGGTAGCAGTGACGGATGGATATTCATCAGCCGCCCTTCGTAATGGCGTACGAAGCCTTCGCTCAGGATACGCATGAAGCCGGCCAGCACAACCAGATCGGGTGAAAAGCCGTCGATGCACTCGGCCAGCGCAGCGTCGAAAGCCTCGCGACCGGCAAAGGCCTTGTGGTCGATGTAATGGGTAGCGATACCGGCTTTTGTCGCCGATTCCAATCCCTTGGCATCAGGCCGATTGCTGATCACGGCAGCGATGTTCACGGACAGATTGCCGGCATCGCGGGCGGCGATCAACGCCTCCATGTTGCTGCCGCGTCCGGAAATCAGGATGACGATATTCTTCATTTCAAAAAACTCACCGGGAGAAAGATGGTGCTGACCACCGAATGGGTCAGGCGGGATAGACCGCGCCCATTGCGGTCAGCAACAATCTTGGCCATAAAGTCGAGCAGCCCCATGATGCGGCCGAACTCGCGTTCAAACGACAGGTTACGATTGGCTGGATCAAGCTCGTTGGAGAGCAAAAAAAGTTCCCCCGCTGCATTGCGGTCATGGCCCAGCTTCCATACAGCAACATCCATGTTGCGGGCGGAGTTGTAGAGCTTCATTTCGTTAAGGCTGTCGAGGATGTAGAACTCCTCCTTGTGCTCGAACGCCGCGTCGACCATGGTCAACAACCCGAATACCAGAGCGGCGACCCGGTCGCCGGTATAGGCCTCGTTAAAGGCCAATGATGCGGCCAGGCCCTCGCGTAGCCCATTCATTTCCGGCCAGCGCTGATAGAGGCGGGTCCGCAGGCGCTCTAGGGCAGCCTCGCGGCTTGGCTGACCGGCCTTTTTCCATTCCTTCGGATTACGCCGATAGAGCTTGTCGGCAATCAACAAGAGCCCCTCGACCACCTCGGAACGATTGGTATCGGCGATGCGGTCGACTTCAGTCTTGGCCAGGTATTTGGCATCTACGGTTGTATCAGTGCGACCGTCCTTACCCAGCTTCGTCGAGCAGGCCGCCGCCAGGATCAGGGCGAGGAGGACGGCCGGTCCGCGCATCAGGCTTCCTTGCTCTTCACGTAGCCGATACCGATAGGAATCAGGGACGAGACGATGATGCCGATGATAATCAGCGACAGGTTGGCCTTGACCCAGGGCATGTTGCCGAGCCAGTAGCCAGCCAAAGATAACGATACCACCCAGCCCAGCGCGCCGATCAGGTTGAACAGCGTAAAGCGGGCATAACTCATCGAGCCAATACCGGCCACGAACGGAGCAAAGGTCCGGAACAAGGGCAGGAATCGGGAAATGACCAAGGTTTTACCACCATGTTTCTCGTAGAAGGCATGCGTCTTGACCAGCGCATCGCGATTGAAGAAGCGCGAGTTTTCCCAATGGAAGACTTTGGGTCCGAGAAAGCGCCCGATCTGGTAATTCGCCGTATTCCCGAGCACTGCCGCCATACTCAGCACGCCAATCAGCGTAAAGATATCCATGCCCCCCTCGCCGATGGCCGCCAGTGCCCCGGCCACGAAGAGCAGCGAATCGCCGGGCAGGAAGGGAGTAACCACGAAGCCCGTCTCGGCAAAGACGATGAAGAACAGGATGCCGTAGATCCACAGCCCGTACTGCTGAACCAGCACCGCAAGATGTTTGTCGAGGTGAAGAACGATGTCGATAAATTGGGGCAGGAGTTCCATGCAGCGCGCCGGGCTTTGGAGAAGGCCGCATTATAATCCGCCCATGCCGACCATCGCCCGCCTCCCCGACCTCCTGATCAGCCAGATTGCGGCTGGCGAAGTGGTCGAAAGACCCGCCTCCGTCCTCAAGGAACTCCTCGAAAACAGCCTCGACGCAGGCAGCAAGGCCATCCAGGTGCATCTGGAGGAAGGCGGCGTCAAGCTGATCCGCATTACCGACGACGGCTACGGTATCGCCAAGGATGAACTGGCGCTGGCCCTGACTCGCCACGCGACATCCAAGATCACCAGCCTCGACGACTTGGAGCGCGTCGGTACTCTCGGCTTTCGCGGCGAAGCGCTGGCTTCGGTGGCATCGGTCGCGCGCCTCAGCCTGACCAGCCGTGAGCGAGGTGCCACCCATGCCTGGAAACTGCGCGGAGAACCCAATGCAGAGCCCGAACCAGCAGCCCTGATGGCTGGCACGGTGGTCGAAATGCGAGACCTATATTTCAACACCCCGGCCCGCCGCAAGTTCCTGAAGTCCGAAAGCACCGAATTCGCCCACTGCGCCGACGCCGTGCGCCGCCTGGCCCTGACCCGGCCGGATGTCGCGATCAGCCTGACGCACAACGGCCGCAGCCTGTTCCAACTAGCCCCGGCCGATGCCGGCCGGCGCATCGCCGACATCCTCGGCGAGGAATTCATCGGTGCCGCCCGCCATATCGAAGCCAGTTCCGGCCCGCTAACCCTGGCCGGCTTCGCCATCGACCCTACCCGGGCCACCGATGCCAAGGATGGTCAGTACGTCTTCGTCAACGGCCGTTTCGTGCGCGACAAGATCATTGGTCACGCCCTCCGCGAAGCCTACCGCGACGTGCTGCATGGCAGCCGCCAGCCGGCCATCTGCTTGTTCCTGAACATCGATCCGGCGCTAGTCGACGTCAATGTCCACCCAGCAAAAACCGAGGTTCGCTTCCGCGACTCGCGCGCCGTACACCAGTTCGTCTTCCATGCCATCCAGCGCACGCTGGCGGCACCTGTCCGGGCCGAGGCCGCCCCGTCGCTGGCAGCCGATACGCCATATAGCCAGGAAGCATTCAACGCCGCCCATCTGCCAACAACAGCACCCACTTACAACCAGCGAACAGCGCAGAGGGACATACCTCGTCAGGCCAGCCTGGGCGTCGCCGAACCCGCTGCCTCAGCCTACCTAGCCTTCGCCCGCGCCGCCCAAAGCATTGGCCAGGCGCCGGCCACACGCCCGGAAGCCATGCCGCAGTTCCAGTCGGCTGAATGCGCCGCCCAGGAAGCGCCGCCGCTCGGCTATGCGCTGGCCCAGTTGCACGGCATTTATATCCTCGCTCAGAACGCCCGCGGCCTGATCCTGATCGACATGCACGCCGCACACGAGCGCATCCTGTATGAGAAGCTGAAGGCCGCGTTTGACGATCGCCAAATTGCTACCCAGAATCTGCTGATACCGGCCATATTCTCTGCAGACCCGCTCGACATCTCCGCCGTCGAGGAACACGGCGAAATCCTGCGCGATCTCGGTTTTGACATCGCTCCGCTCGGACCTAACCAGCTCGGCGTGCGCAGCGTACCGGCCCTGCTGCAGTCCGGCGACCCGACCGCGCTGGCCCGCTCGTTGATTGCCGAGCTGCACGAGCATGGCATCACGCAACTCGCCACGGCGCGGCGGAACGAACTGCTCGCCACCATGGCCTGCCACGGCGCCGTGCGCGCCCGTCGCCAGCTCACCGCACCGGAAATGAACGCTCTGCTGCGCCAGATGGAAGAAACCGAGCGTGCCGGGCAGTGCAACCACGGCCGGCCGACGTGGACGGAACTGACGCTGGATCAGCTCGACAAGCTTTTCCTGCGCGGCCAGTAAGGTCTTTCAGATCGTCGTGATAGCATCCGCCGCCATGAATCCGCTTCGCCTTCCCAAAGCCATCCTGGTCATGGGCCCTACCGCCTCGGGCAAAACTGCCGTGGCCATGGCCCTCGCCGACCGTTTCCCGGTCAAGCTGATCAGCGTCGATTCGGCGCAAGTGTTCATCGACATGGACGTCGGCACGGCCAAGCCGGATCGCACCACCCTGGCCCGCTACCCGCATCGACTGATCGATCTGATCACACCGGAGCAGCGCTACTCGGCTGCTCAATTCCGCCACGACGCGCTGGCTGCGATGGCCGAAATCACCGCTGCCGGGAAGGTTCCGCTACTGGTTGGCGGCACCATGCTCTATTTCCGCACCCTGCTGCACGGTCTGGCCGATCTGCCGCAAGCCGATGCCACATTGCGTGCCGCCATCGATGCTGAGGCGGCGACCCACGGCTGGCCGGCCATGCATGCCAAGCTCGCCGGCATTGACCCTGAGACCGCTGCCCGCCTACACCCGACCGACAGCCAGCGCCTGCAGCGCGCGCTTGAAATCTGCGCACTGAGCGGCCGCAAGATGTCCGACCTGCTAGCCGAAAGCGAAAGACAGAAGCCGCCCTACGATTTCCTGTCCATCGGCCTGTTGCCGTCCGACCGCGCCTTGCTGCACGAGCGCATCGCCCACCGTTTCGACGAAATGCTGCTCGCCGGACTGGACGAGGAAGTCCGTCAGCTACGCGCCAAGTACGACCTGAATCTCGGCCTGCCCTCGATGCGTTGTGTCGGCTACCGCCAAGTCTGGGAAGCGCAGGATGGTCTGATACCGAAGGGCGAGATGCGCGACCGGGGCGTCTTCGCCACGCGCCAGCTGGCCAAGCGCCAGATCACCTGGCTGACCAATTCCTTCGAAGCCGAAAACTACGACTGCCTCGACCCGGCACTGGCCGACCGTGTTGCCGAGCGCACCGTCGCCTTCCTCAGTTCTTGAGCAAAACCTTCAGGTCGTCGGCCAGCGCCTCCAGCTTGCCGACAATCTCCAGCGAAGCATCCTGTGTTCCCACGACGCGCATCATGAATTCGTTGGCCATGCTGCTGATCATTTCCTCCTGGCGATCCATCAAACCAAGATGTATGAACGCCTTGGTCAGCGCTTCCTGGAAATCGATCATGACCTGGGTTAGCTCGAAACAATTGCGCCGATAGTTGTTCTGTACGCCATCCAATGTCGAATAGAGGCGCGGCAACGCCCGTTCGATACCTGCACGCCGCTGTCTATCGTGCATCTCCGTTGCGATTGCCCTTAACCGGGCATCGGCGCCTTCAGCCAGCAAGGCGACATTATCTCGGATACGACCGCAACGCTCTGGATCATCAAGCGGCATGTTATTGATCAGAAGCGACACACCGCCATAATTGAATACGCATCGTGACTTGAATTGAAAAATCCGGCCGCTATCCCGGACGTGATTGAGCACCGACACCTCCAGCGGCAAATTCCGTCCATTGTGGCTCAGCGTCAGATCCTCGCCATCCAGACGCATCTGGAGAGCGGATTGCAGGTCATACTGCCGCATCGCGTCGAGTAGGGAGGCCGCGAGTTCCTCAATGGAATTGCAGGCAAAGGAGTGGCTCAAAAACTGCAGCACGACACCCAATTCACCCATACTGACCATCGCGGTCATCGCCGTCCGCTGCGCGTAACCGGCCTGCTCGCGTAACGCCTTTTTGTCAGCAAGAATCCGCCCGGCCACGTTCACCTTACTGAGCAGCTCAGCCGGCTCGAAAGGCTTCTGGATGAAATCATCGCCCCCTGCCTCGTAGCAGAGCAAGCGGGTTTCCGGGTCGTCACAGGACGATACGAAAACGACCGGAACATCCTGCGTCTCCCAATCGCCCTTGAGGCGCCGACACAATGCCAAGCCATCCATCACCGGCATCGTTACATCGAGCAGGAATAAATCCGGGCCTCCTCCGGAGATCGCATTTAGACAGGCCTCGGCCGACGTAAACGTCTGCAATTGGCATATCCCGTCAAGATTGGCAGCCAACACATCAAGAATTAACTGGTCATCATCGACGACAAATACGCGCAAATTTGTATCCATCTTCACCCCCTAAGCGCTGATGTTCATTGTGCCATATTTGCCACTATCAACAATATTCAAACTGAAAATCAATGCTCGTCGTTCGATGACTCAACCCTTGTCGAAGGGGGCAATTCAGGCAATTGCTGCTCTGACTCCAGGCAGCTCGCACAAGGGACTTCTGGTTCGAAGGTGGCTCGGCAGGCAGCATCTCCGTTGGCAAGCCGGTTACCCTTTAAGGGTAGCAAACGCACGAAAACGACACCAACCCGTAGCATGCCGAGATATTCAGCAGTTGCGTGCGACACGTCGATCACCCGTTTGCTACGCCCGGAATGCATTCGGTCGTTCACCTTGACGATAGCACAACGGTCGTTATCAACCCGGTGGACGGCGACCAAGGAACCCAGGGGAAAATGATTGCTGGCAGCGGTGAATTGCCTGACGTCGTAACGCTCACCGGTCGAGGTCTTGCGCCCCTGGAACCCATGGCCATAGAAGCTGGCCTGACCATGCAGACCATGCCCGTCGTTATCGAGGATGTCAGCCGGGCCGAACTCGCTGGCCGGGGTGTGATGCGGAGCGCGCTTGTGTCCCGGATTTTTGGCCTGCCGGGCTGTAATCGCCGACTTGGCCGATGCTTTCTTGCCCGCCGCCCATACGGTAGACGGGGCTTGGCACAACAGTAGGCTGCAGGCACATGCCGCAGCCCACCGCGTGATGTCAGACCACGACGGTCTGCGCTTCGTCACCCTGGCGTGTCCGAATAACGCCGATGTTGTACACCGCTTCACCCTGTGCCTTCAGCTCGGCCATGGCAGCCTCGGCATCGGTTGACGCGACGACGATAACCAGGCCGATGCCGCAGTTGAAGGTGCGGTGCATTTCCTTCTCGGCAACATTGCCTTCCTGCTGCATCCAGTCGAACAACTTGGGACGCGGCCAGGCGGCCTTCTGAATCTCGGCAACGGTGTTTTCCGGCAGGACGCGCGGCACGTTTTCGAGCAGGCCGCCACCGGTAATGTGGGCCATGCCCTTGATGGTGACCTTTTCCATGGTCGCCAGCACCTGCTTGACGTAGATGCGGGTCGGCGCCATGACCACGTCGGCCAGGGTGCGTTCGCCGTCAAACGGGGCGTTCATATCCGGATTGGAGCGCTCGATGATCTTGCGAACCAGTGAGTAGCCGTTGGAATGGGCACCTGAAGAGGCCAGGCCGAGAACGACGTCGCCTGGCTGGATGCTCTTGCCGTCGATGGCCTTGGATTTCTCGACCACGCCGACGGCAAAGCCGGCTAGGTCGTATTCGCCAGCCGGGTACATGCCCGGCATTTCTGCGGTTTCGCCACCGATCAACGCGCAACCGGCCAGTTCGCAGCCCTTGGCGATACCGCCGACAACGGCCGCCGCCGTATCGACATCGAGCTTGCCGCAGGCGAAGTAATCGAGGAAGAAGAGCGACTCGGCACCAAGCACCAGGATATCGTTGACGCTCATGGCGACCAGGTCCTGGCCCACCGTATCGTGACGGTTCAGCTCGAAGGCCAGCTTAAGCTTGGTGCCGACACCGTCGGTACCGGAAACCAGCACCGGCTCCTTGTAGCGCTTGGGCACTTCGAACAACGCGCCGAAGCCGCCGATACCACCCAGCACGCCGTCGCGCAGGGTCTTCTTGGCCATCGGCTTGATGCGGTCGACAAGGGCATCGCCCGCATCGATATCGACGCCGGCATCACGGTAGGAGAGGGAGGTATTCTGGGTCATGGTCGGTTCTGGGCCAGGC
>JAGWUW010000034.1 GCA_028868235.1 Betaproteobacteria bacterium
TCGATCATCTTGCCCATCACGCCGCCAGCGCTGTTGGCAGCGCCCATCAGGTTGGCCGATAGTCCAAGCTGTTCGGCTGCTACTTTCTGCATTCCACCGAACAACACGTTCGATGCAGTATCGGAGCCGGTCAGCGCAACCCCCAGCCAGCCCATTAGCGTGCCGAAGAAAGGATAAAACACTCCAGTTGCGGCAAAGGCCAGGCCAAGCGTGGTATCAAGGCCGGAATAACGGGTTAAAGTCCCTAAGGCCAGCATCAAGACGATCGTGATCAGCGAATAGCGGACAAGCCAAATCGTTCTGCCGTAGGTACGGATCAGTTCAAGCGGGCTGTACTTCATCAGCAGACCACCAACGATCGCGGACAGAAAGATTCCTGTCCCGGTAGCCGACAACAGGCCGAATACGTATTCCGCACCTTCCTTGGTAGGTGTCTGAACGACCGGCGGAACCTTCTCGACCAGCTTGTGCAACCCTTCGATGGGAAATTTCGGAGCAAATATGCCGTTGAAGTAAGCCTTGACAGCCGGCAAACCCCAGATAAATACGAAGACGGTCAGGATTACCCATGGCATCCAGGCGCGAACGACATCTCCGGGGGCGTGTGTTGCAGTAGCCTTTGGTGCAATCGCCTCGCCGCCATCATGTTCATGACCACGCAGCGTAGTCGAGCGCCAGATTTCTTTAGGCTGCCAGACTTTCATGAACATCACCAGACAGAACATCGACACCATCGCAGCGATGACGTCGACCAGTTCCGGACCAAAATAATTGGACACTAGGAACTGTGGAATGGCAAAGGTTACGCCGGCAACCAGGATGGCCGGCCAAATCTGCAACATCCCCTTGCGTCCGGCGAAGGCCCAAATCAGCCAGAAGGGCACCAGCACCGAGAAGAAGGGCAACTGGCGACCGACCATGGCGGAAACAGCCAGTACGTCGTACCCATGCACCTTCGCCAACGTGATGATCGGGGTACCAAGTGCCCCATAGGCAACCGGCGCGGTGTTGGCGATCAACGATAGTCCGGACGCCGCCAGAGGTGAGAAGCCGAGGCCGATCAGAATGGCTGCCGTTACCGCCACCGGGGTACCAAAGCCAGCGGCGCCTTCGAAGAATGCACCGAATGCGAAGGCGATCAGCAGCAATTGCAGGCGACGGTCTTCGGTAATTCCGGCGATGGAGTCCTGCAGAATCTTGAACGAGCCATTCTGTTCGGTCAGTTGGTGCAAGAAGATGATATTGAGCACGATCCAGCCGATCGGCAGCAAGCCGACCAGGCCGCCCATCATCGCTGCCTTGCCAGCCATTTCGGCTGGCATGCCGTAGACCAATACGGCGATCAGCAGCGCGCTGAGCAGGCCGGCTGCTGCGGCCACATGCGCCTTCAAATGCAGGAAGCCGAGCCCGATCAGCATGACCGCGACCGGAATGGCTGCGACCAGCGTACTCAGGAACATGCTCCCCAAGGGGTCATATATCTGTTGCCAGACCATTTTTGTCTCCTTTTTTCTATTGGGTATGCAACACGCCGGGCATTTCGCTCGGCATGTGTTGATAACGGTCTTCAACCGCGACTGCCGGTGGAATGACCTTGCTTAAACCGGGACTGGCGTTCAAAATACTGAATGCTATTCACGGATGTGAACGAATTTGCGGGATGGATGGTTTGGATGTCAACCGATAATAATTTTTGCGGTGCAGCAATACTCGACCGGGATAATGGGCGACTCCCCAAGGGGAGCGTCCCGGCGATATTTAAGGCGGTTCAGGTGCTCGATACACTTGCCGTCGCCCGTGAACCACTTTCGCTAGCCACGCTGACTCAACGCTTGGGTTTGCCCAAGAGCAGTCTGCTCAGTCTGTGCAACTCTCTGTGTGAAACCGGACTGGCCCGTCGTACCGAGCGTGGAAATTATGAACTGGGGAACCGTGTTCTCGACTTTGCCAACGCCTATCTGCGAACAACGGACATTACAAAGGAGTTCGTCCACGCCTGGGACGAGATGCACGAATTTCACGATGAGGGGGTCGTGCTGGCAGTCCTCGATGGTACCGATGCTGTCTATGTCGGTTGCCGCAATGGAAGGCTACCGCTCGGCGTTAGTTACCGTATCGGTATGCGCATGCCGGCCTGCTGTACTGCCACTGGCAAGGCGCTGCTCAGCACACTCCCGGAAGCCCAGGTCAAATTACTTTACCGTGGCGTTACACTTCCCTCGCTGACTCCGAGCAGTCATGCCAAGCTGAAGTCGCTGATAGATGACCTCGCCGGCATACGCCTCAGGGGCTACGCTGTCGACGACGAGGAAACTCGCGAGGGCATGTATTGCATCGGAGCACCGGTATTCGATGCCGGCGGCCATGCCATAGCCGCAGTTGCCGTTAGTTTGCTTAAGGCAGAGGGTGATTCAAAACGCCGTCAGATGACGGATGCCGTTCAGAATCTTGCCGACGTCCTATCGCGCAGGATGGGGGGTAGTAGCCGACGTTAGCCGTCGGCTTCGAGTCGCATCGATGCCCGGACCAGGCGTTGCTTTTCCTGCTCAAGCTCCAGAAAAGTATCGCGCAGGCTATTGATGTGCTCTCGGGCAATTCGGCAGGCTTTGTCTGATTCGCGGTCGATGACTGCGGTGTACAAGCGTTCGTGGTGGCGGTCGATCTGACGTTTGTGGACCGGCCGGTGGTAGAGGTTGCTGACCGACGCCAGCACACTGCTCAACATCAGGTCGGATAGCGATTGCAGCGTATGCACGAGTACCGGGTTGTGTGATGCATCATTAATCGCCCGATGAAAGGCATGGTCCGCCCGTGCCAGTTCCTCGTGGCTGCGAATATCGATATCGGTTTGCATTCCCTGCCACTCTTCATAGCGTCGCCGGATCATGATGAAGTCGGCTGACGTTCCTCGCTGAGCGGCCAGACGCGCCGCTTCGCTCTCCAGGATGGCGCGGACTTCCAGCAAATCGTACAGCGTACGAGGCTGCGAACTGAACAGGTGCATCAGCGGACTCGCGTCACGGTCAGCCGACAGTCGGGCGACAAAAGAACCTCGCCCATGCTGGGTCTCGATAATGCCAAGGCCGCGCAAGGCGCGCAGCCCTTCGCGCAGAGCCGACCGGGAAGTGCCCAGTTTCTCGCACAGGGCGCGCTCGGAAGGTAGCGGGTGTCCGACTTTCAGGATGCCGTCAATGATCAATCGTTCGATACGCTCGGCAACGATATCAGCCACCTGCTTGCGTGGCGTGGCGTCTTTTGCTGTGAGGGAAGGGCTTTTCATTGTGGTCCGACCAGTTTGTTTCCAGTGTGGATTTTATCTGCCGAATGCAGCTTACGCAGCGGTATTTCAAGGAATTTTTATTTGATATGGAGCAAGTTCTGTTGCAAAAACTGGTATGACCAGTAAAACATTGCTTGGACCGGATTGAATTTCACCCCTAGCATTTGCCCCTGACATTTGGCATGGCAGCAACTTTTCTTGCTGTGCCGACCTCGAAAAACAGTTGATAGGCAACCAGCCATGAACATCCTTTACGACGAGCGTATCGACGGCAAACTGAACCACGTCGACCAGGCCGAACTCCTGGCGTCGCTTCGTGGTGCCCTGCCTGACCTCGAAATTCTGCATAGTGAAGAGGATCGCAAGCCCTATGAATGCGACGGCCTCTCGGCATATCGCACGATGCCCTTGCTGGTCGCGCTTCCCGAAAAGCTCGACCAGGTAGCGGAAATACTGCGCATTTGTCGCCGCTTGGGCGTTCCCGTCGTCGCACGTGGCGCAGGGACGGGACTCTCCGGCGGCGCACTTCCGTTGGAGCAAGGATTGCTTCTGGTGATGGCGCGTTTCAACCGTATCATCGAGATCAATCCGGAAGGGCGCTTTGCCCGTGTGCAACCGGGGGTTCGCAACCTTGCTATCTCGCAGGCTGCCGAGCCATTCGGGTTGTACTACGCCCCGGATCCGTCGTCCCAGATCGCCTGCTCGATCGGTGGCAATGTGGCTGAGAACGCCGGTGGCGTGCATTGCCTGAAGTATGGGCTGACCGTCCATAACCTGCTCAAGGTCGATATCCTTACCATTGATGGTGAACGAATCACGCTGGGCAGCGATGCCCTCGATGCGCCCGGGTTTGACCTCCTCGCGCTATTTACCGGCTCTGAAGGACTGCTTGGCATTGTTACCGAAGTTACGGTGAAGCTCCTGCCGAAGCCGCAGGTCGCTCGCGTGCTGATGGCCAGCTTTGACGATGTCGAAAAAGCCGGTAAAGCCGTAGCCGATATCATTTCCGCCGGCATCATACCCGGCGGCCTCGAGATGATGGACAAGCTCGCCATCCAGGCTGCTGAAGACTTCATTCATGCCGGTTACCCGGTCGATGCCGAGGCGATACTCCTGTGCGAATTGGATGGAGTCGAAAACGATGTTCGGGAAGACATTGAACGGGTGCGAAACGTATTGGCTATCGCGGGGGCTAACGACGTTCAATTGGCGCGCGACGAGGCTGAGCGCGTCAAATTCTGGGCCGGACGGAAGAATGCATTTCCGGCCGTCGGGCGGATGTCGCCTGACTACTACTGCATGGATGGAACGATCCCACGCAAGCAGTTGCCGGTCGTGCTCAAAGGCACCGCCGAACTGGCTGAACAGTATGGCCTGCGTGTCGCCAACGTGTTCCATGCTGGTGACGGCAACATGCATCCGCTCATTTTGTTCGATGCGAATCAACCTGGCGAATTCGAGCGGGCCGAGGCTCTCGGTGGGGAAATTCTGGAACTCTGCGTGGCCGTCGGCGGCACCATCACTGGCGAGCATGGCGTCGGTCGCGAAAAGATCAACCAGATGTGCGTCCAGTTCAACAGCGACGAACTGACCTATTTCCACGCCATCAAGGCTGCCTTTGATCCGCATGGCTTACTCAATCCCGGCAAAAATGTCCCTACCTTGCATCGCTGTGCCGAATTTGGCGCGATGCATGTCCATCACGGTAATTTGCCGTTCCCCGAACTGGAGCGTTTCTGATGAACGCGCATTGTCAAGATGCTGACCAGAGCCACTTGCTGCTCGAACAAGTGCAAGCTGCGCTAACGAACGCCGCTCCGGTGCAGATCACCGCTGGAAACAGCAAGCACTTCTTCGGCCGCCCGGCTAGCGGTATTCCGCTTGATACCCGGGGGCATTGCGGTATCGTCAGCTACGATCCCTCCGAACTGGTGATTACTGCCCGTGCTGGTACGCCGCTGGCAGAGATCGAATCCGCGCTCGCTGCCGCCGGGCAGATTCTGCCTTTCGAACCGCCTGATTTCTCGGGAACAGCAACGATTGGCGGCACTGTGGCCGCCGGCCTGTCCGGTCCTCGGCGCCCTTGGGCTGGGTCGGTCCGCGACTATGTTCTCGGTTGCCGTGTCATTACGGGGCAGGGTAAGCATCTGCGCTTCGGTGGCCAGGTTATCAAGAATGTTGCCGGTTACGACGTCTCGCGCTTGATGTCGGGTAGCCTCGGTTGCCTTGGATTGATCACCGAGGTCTCCCTGAAGGTGCTACCCAAGCCGCGCACGATCTTGACCCTGCGTCTAGATATCGGGCGCCTGGAGGCATTGCGTGTTTTTCCCGAGTGGGGGCGTCAGCCTTTGCCGATCACCGCTGCCGCGCACGATGAAAACACGGTGCTGCTTCGACTCGAAGGTGGCGAAGGCTCGGTTCGCGACGCCCGCCAGAAATTGGGGGGGCAAGAAACGTCAAGCGATTTCTGGGCTGCGTTGCGCGACCATCGCTTGCCATTCTTTGCCGACCCGCGCCCGCTTTGGCGACTCTCCGTGTCCAGCCATCGTTCACCACTCAATCTTCCCGGTGCATCGATCGTTGACTGGGGGGGAGCACAAATCTGGCTCAAATCCTCGGCGCCCGCCGACGAAATCCGCCAGTTGGCTCGTACGGCCGGCGGCCATGCCAGTTGTTTCACGCCAGGCATTGACGATAGTCCGCTCATGCCGTTGCCTGCTGCACTGCTTCGTATCCACCAGCAGGTCAAGGCCCAACTCGATCCACGGGGAATCTTCAATCCAGGCCGCATGTATGCGGACATCTGATCCAAAACTGTCGCCATGCAAACTAATCTGAGTGAATCGGCGCGCCGACGTATCGGCGCCGACGTGGCTGAAAGCGTGCTGCGTGCATGTGTTCATTGCGGCTTCTGCAACGCCACCTGTCCAACCTACCAGGAGCTCGGTAACGAGCTGGATGGTCCGCGGGGCCGTATATATTTAATGAAGCAGATGTTCGAGACCGGTGTGGTCAGCAAAAGCACGCGAACCCATCTCGATCGCTGCCTGACCTGTCGCAATTGCGAAACGACCTGCCCCTCCGGGGTCCAGTACCACAAGCTGCTCGATATCGGGCGTGCCGCTATCGAAGAGTTGTCGCCACGACCGTTCGTGGAACGCCTGCGTAACCGAATACTGCGCAGCATCCTGCCGTACTCGGGTGTTTTCAAGGTGTCCCTGACCGTGGCGCGCCTATTCCGTCCTCTATTGCCAAGGACGATCGCTACCAAGATTCCGTCACAACCCCGTTCAGCCGGGCTGCGTCCTCCTGCGCGTCACGCTCGCACCATGCTGATGCTTGAAGGTTGTGTACAGCCAGGGCTTTCTCCCAATACCAACGCCGCCGCCACCCGCATTCTCGACAAGCTGGGTATCAGTATCCTGCCGGTTCCAGAAGCTGGCTGTTGCGGTGCAGTTGATTACCACCTGAATGCTCAAGAGGTCGGACTGGCCAAAGCCAGGCGCAACATCGACACCTGGTGGCCTGCGATAGAAAATGGAGCAGAGGCCATCATCCAGACGGCCAGCGGCTGTGGTGCCTTTATCAAGGAATACGCCTTCCTGCTGCGGGACGATCCAGTCTATGCGAGTAAAGCCGGCGTGGTTAGCAAACTCGCCAAGGATTTGGTCGAGATAATTGGTGCGGAGCCGGTGGAAACGCTGGGCATCAAGTCCGATAAACGACTTGCCTTCCACTGTCCGTGCACCCTGCAGCACGCCCAGAAGTTGGGTGGTGCTGTCGAAAATGTCCTGAGCCGTCTTGGGTTTTCGCTTACCTCAGTACCAGAAAGCCATTTGTGCTGCGGGTCAGCAGGAACCTATTCCATAACCCAGCCTGAACTCTCCCTGCGCTTGCGCGATCGCAAACTGAACGCGCTAGAAAGCGGTGCGCCGGATGTCATTGTCACCGCCAATATCGGTTGCCAGTCCCATCTCGACGGCGCCGGTCGCACCCGCGTCCGGCACTGGATCGAACTGGTCGACGAGGCACTTGCCTAATTCAGTGCGTATAGCAAACCCTTTCCAAAGGAACACCCATGCAAACCAAACCAGTCCTTTCCCGTGATGACACGATCCGTATTGTCCAAGCTGCCCGTGAAGAAGCCATCCGTAATGGCTGGGCGGTCTGCATTGCCGTGGTCGACGATGGCGGCCACCCTTTGGCCCTTGAGCGTCTCGACGGCTGTGCGCCAATTGGTGCCTACATTGCAACCGAAAAGGCACGGACGGCAGCCCTCGGACGTCGCGAAACCCGCGTCTATGAAGAGATGATCAATGCTGGCCGTACGGCCTTTCTGTCGGCCCCGACGATAGCCGGCATGCTCGAGGGCGGCATTCCGCTCATTGTCGATGGCCATGTCATTGGCGCCGTCGGTGTCTCCGGCGTTAAGCCAGATCAGGATGCTCAAGTAGCGCGCATCGGCAGCGATACCGTTCAGTCTTTGCGCAAGGTATTCCAATAAAACAATGAGATGGCGATGAACTCATCGTCATCTCGTGCACACCGAAGTAGCGATAGGGACTTACCCTTTTCGGAGCTTTGCGCGGCCGGATGCGGTCATCTAGTTGCCTTGGCCGCTACCGCTAGGCGCCTGCTCATCGATCTGCTGTGCCGGCAGATTCTTTTCTAGAAAATCGAGCGCTCCTTCGAAATCGAAAGACGAGACTAGGATTTCGAATTGAGGATAGCGGATGCCGAAAATCTGTTTGAGCGTATTGGCCTGCTGACGGATCAATTCCTGAACGCTCATTTCACCTTGTTGTAGGTCGCGCCGGATGATTTCCAGCAAAGCCGTGGCGGCCGGAGCATCAGCAACCAGTGCGGGCGCGGCGGCGCTTGCATCGAGTAACGATAGTTGATCGTGCAGCGACTGGTAGCTGTCTTCGGTCACATCGATCAGCGGCAGCAGGGCGGGGATGTCCAACCCGTCGCGGATTGCGCGTTCCAGGGCAGTTGACGTCTGGTTGATATGAACGGCGCCCAGTGTGGCCGAAACCCCCTTCAGCGAATGCGCAATGCGCCGAGCTTCGTCGCGGTCGCCTTCAGCCAGGGTGCGACGGAGGTTGGCAAAATCATCACCGTGGGTTTCGGTAAATTTGGCGAGCAGTCGGAGGTAAGTGTCTACCTTGCCGCGTACGGCCTGCAAACCAAATTGACTGTCCAGGCCGTCGATGTTTTCGAGCAACAGGCTATGTGCCAGCGTATTTTTAGGCGTTGAAAGGGGTTTCTGGATAGGTAGCCAGCGAGCGAGTGTGGCATAGAGCACATCGGGAGCCACTGGTTTACCCAGGTGGTCGTTCATGCCGGCAGCCATGCAGATGTCGCGATCCTCGCCGAAAGCGTTGGCTGTCATGGCCAAGATAGGGATGCTCTCCCAGCCGGGGAGTTGGCGGATTTCCCGGGTTGCCTGCAGGCCATCCATGACTGGCATCTGCATGTCCATCAGGACGAGGTCATAGTGTTGTCGGCGAGCCATGTTCAAGGCTTGGGCGCCATCATGCGCCAGATCGACCTTTAGACCTGCGCTCTGCAGCAGATCGCAGGCCACTTCGGCATTGATGGCATTGTCTTCAGCCAGGAGAACGTGGGCGCCCCGACGATGGTGGGCTGTAGGAAGCGTACCAGTCGGCTGCGCTTCCGTAGCACCCGTCGCCAGGCGGGCAGTGAACCAGAAAGTGCTGCCAGCGCCAGCAGTGCTCTCGACGCCAACTTCGCCATGCATGGCCGCTGCCAGGCGCTGGCTGATGGCCAGCCCGAGACCGGTGCCTCCATAGCGGCGCGTTGTGGAGGTATCTCCCTGCTCGAAGGGCTGGAAGAGGCGTGAGAGATTCTCGGCGGAAATCCCGATACCGGTATCGCTGACCTCGCATTGGATCGTGACACTTCCTTCTGCCTGGTCAAGCATTTTTGTCCGCAGGACGATCTGGCCACCTTCGGTAAATTTGATGGCGTTGGATAGGAAATTGAGCAAAATTTGCTGGATACGCATCGGGTCGCCGCGTACCGTTTCCGGTATGGCGGGATCGAATTCGCAGCGAATCGGCAGATGCTTGGTCTCGGCACGAGGAGAGACCAGTTCACATGCGATCGAGCAGACTTTATCCAGTGAAAAATCGGTGTGCTCAAGCACCAGTTTGTCCGCTTCGATTTTGGAAATGTCAAGGATGTCGTTGATGATGGCTAGGAGATGATGGGCCGCATCGGTGACCTTGCTTAGCCGCTTGTATTGCTCTACATCAGTGGTGCTGCGCTGGGCGAGGTGGGTCAGACCGATGATGGCATTCATCGGGGTACGAATTTCGTGGCTCATGTTGGCCAGGAAGGTGCTTTTCGCACGGCTGGCCGATTCGGCTTCGTTCTTGGCACGGATCAACTGCTCGGTACGTTCGTCCACCAGTTTTTCCAGATGCTGCCGGTAATTTTCCAGCTCGGTCTGAATGCGTTTTTTCTCGGTGATGTCTTCCTGAATGCCGAGGTAGTGGGTAACCCGCCCGTCCGGTTGGCGGACCGGCGATATGATCGCCTTTTCCTCGAAAAGCGAACCATTTTTGTGCCGGTTGATGAATTCGCCGTGCCAGACTTGGCCGTTGGCCAGCGTTTGCCACAGATCGCGATAGACGTCGGGGCGTGTCTGGCCTGAACTGAGTACGCTGGGGTTGCTCCCGACCACTTCCTCGTAGCGGTAGCCCGTATTGCGCACGAAGGCATCGTTGACGTATTCGATTTCGGGCACGGTATTGGTGATGACGATGCTGTGTGGGCTCTGTTCGATGGCCAGCGACAGCTTGCGCAGTTGCTCCTCGGCATCGTGACGTTCGGTGATGTCCTGAACGGTGCCAACTGCAAAGGTCGCCCGCCGGGTATCGTCGAAGCGGATATTGGCCCGCTCGCGGACCCAGCGCACCCGCTCCCCGACCAGGATGCGGTGTTCGCTGTCGTAATCCTTGCCCTGCAGCGCAGCTGTCCAGTCGGCCAGTACGCGTTCCCGATCTTCCGGATGGATACGCTCGACGAAGTCGGCTAGCTGGAGAGGGTGCTTTTCGTTCAGGCCATAAATGCGATAAACCTCGTCGCTCCAGGTTAGCCGGTTTTTCTCGATGTCGAGTGTCCAACTGCCGAGATGGGCTATGGCTTGCGCTTCCTTCAGTGCAGCTTCATTCTGGCTGAGGCGTTGTTCGAACTGTTTGCGTTCGGTCACGTCCTGGCTGGTGCCAAACAGCCGCTTGACCCGCCCGTTAGTGGCAAGGGCCAGTTGTCCGACGGTATGGATCCAGCGTACTTCGCCATCGTGCCGGCGGATGACCCGATACTCGAAATCAAAAGGCTGGCGGTTCCTGAAGACATGGTTGCGGGAATATTCGGCAACAGTCTCCCGATCTTCCGGGTGGATGATAGCTAGCCAGCTTTGGGTGTTAAGTACCTCGGCGGCGTCTACGCCAAGGATTTCATTGTGTGTTGGCGAACAATTTAGAGTATCGGTGGCAGCCTCGAAGGTGAAATGACCGATGCGGGCCAGGCGCTGGGCCTGCAACAACATCGCCTCGCTCTGCGCCAGGGTCTGTCGGGAACGCTGCATGCCGATGCCGAGTTCGAGTTCTCCAGCCAGGTGGCTTAGCAGTGCTACCTCTTCCTCGTCGAAAGCGCCGGGATTAGCGGCGTTGATGTTCAGGCTGCCGTAAATTCGGCCTTCAATGTGCAAGGGAAGGCCAATAGATGCGCGGAAACCGCTTGCTGCCGCGATATCGCGCCAATGTGCCAGATGGGGATCGATATCGGTATCGCGGACGATACGGGGCTGGCCGGTGCGAATAGCGCAACTGGCGGGGCCTTGGCCATTCCATTCATCGGCCCAGGTGATCTCCAGATTGGCCAGATAGTTTTCGTTGTTCCCTGAGTGGGCGACGGGAACGATCTGCCGGTCTTCGTCGAGCGATGCCTCGCCGATCCAGGCCAGGCAATAGCCCCCGGCCTCGACGATGATTTTGCAGACATCGGACAGCATGTCCGGCTGGTCGTGGTGACGAACGATGGTTTGTGCGACGCCGCTCATCATGCGCAGCGCCCGGTTCTGGCGATTGATCTGCTGACGGTCGTTTTCGCGTGTAGTGATGTCGTGGATGACACCTGCTGTGACCCGGGGACTACCATCGGCATGACGTTCAGTGACACAGCGGCGATCCTCGATCCAGCGCCAGGCATCTGCACGATGGCGAATCCGGTATTGGATCAATTGGGCCTCGGCCTGGCCATGTGCCGCGTTATTGATGGCATTCACAAGAACCAGGCGGTCATCCGGATGGACGAGGTCGAGCCACTCCTGACGAGAGCGCGGGGCCGTCTCGGTGGTACATCCGATGATATCCAGAATGCCGTCGCTTAGTTTCTGATGGTCGATGTCGTGCTGGTATTCCCAGCTGCCCGCGCCATCGACATCGAGTGCCAATTGCAGGTGGGTTTCCAGGCGCTGGTGGTCGCGTTCCAGTTGAACATGCTGAAGCGCATTTTCCAGTCGCTCGATGGCTAGTTGTTCAAATAGCCGGCGCTGGCTGATGACACCGATGAAGCACCCTGCATCGTCGGTTACCACCATATGGCGCAAGTGGTAACGGGTCATCGATTCGAGGACGCCGTTCACCGAGGTGCTGACGTGAACGCTGCGCAATGGGTGGGTCATCGCTTCGCGCAGGGTGATTTCGTGCGGCACGTCGAAGTGGATGAGTAGGCGTGGGATATCGCGCTCGGTCAGGATACCGATGGGCCTTTCCCCTTCGCAGACAATCAGGTAGTCGGCGCCGTCGCGGACCATGCCGGCGATAGCCTCATCCAGAGGAGCATCCGGAGGCAGATGGGGGATCTTGCGATCCATGACATCATCCAGTGTGCGCAGGTGGCTGAAGGCGGCGCTACCCAGGTGCATGCGGAAGTCAGTCTCGCTGACGATACCGATCATCTTTCCGTCGGTATCGGTAACGACCAAATGCCGAATTCCCTTTTCCTCGAGCAGGCGGCGAGCGCCGAGCAGGTCCAGATCCCCAGGGGCGGTGATCAACGGTTGCGACATGATCTCCGCTACCGGCATGTCGAGGGCAAGCCGGGAGTGTAGCGAGTGAACGATATTCGTTTCAGTCAGGATGCCAAGCGGTTTGCCATCCTCGACGACCAGCAGGCTGGAAATATGTTCATCTGCCATGACTTGCGATGCCACCTGCAGGCTGGCCTGAGGTGGCAGACTGCGTACCTCGCTGGTCATGATATTGGCGAGGGTTAAGGGCGGAATGGTATGCATGGCAATGAAGGGGTTGCGCTATCGTGCCGGCGGACTGTCGTCGCCAGGGTGGCGATGTGCGGCAAACGGGCTGGCTGGCGGGATGGGCATACCCACAGCCCTATTCGGCGTAAGCCTGTGCAATGGCGATGAAGGTGTCGTAGTCGTGAATGAAGGCTTCGACAACGTCAGGATCGAAATGGGTGCCGCTGCCTTCGACTATGATCTTATAGGCGTTGTCGAACGTGAATGCCGGCTTGTAAACCCGCTTGCAGGTCAGGGCATCGAAAACATCGGCCAGTGCCATCAAGCGGGCGGCAATCGGAATGGCGTCGCCAACCAGTGCATCCGGGTAGCCGCTACCATTCCATTTTTCGTGATGCGAACGGGCGATCAGCTTGGCCATCGACAGGAACTCGACCGGTTTTTCGGCATCGGCTTCGGCGAGAGCGATGGCATTG